>WJMC01000147.1 GCA_014728145.1 Candidatus Zixiibacteriota bacterium
CAAAAATTGGGGTAATTCTTATCCAGCTGTTTTGAGAAGTATTGATTATATTAATCGCTATAGTGTAGTGCAGCAGTTTTGGCAAAAACGCTGTTATGATCATAATTGCAGAACGAATGAATCTGTTACTGAGAAAATAAAATATTGTCATAAAAACCCTGTAAATCGTGGGCTGGTAAAATATCCGGGTGACTGGCAATGGTCAAGTTATAATTGGTATATTGGCAGAAATAATGTTCCAATAGATATTGACGAAATATGTTGTTAGAAACCCACGATGAATCGTGGGCCACCCGCCCGCTCACCATCGAAGCCAAAAAGATTTGTGCAAAGTATGATTGCAAACAAGAAACATGTGATTGGAATTAGAGATTTATTCATTATGCCTCCTGAATAGATGAGTGATTCAATAAGCATATTGATTTTTGAAAAGATGTCAATAAGATAATAGCAGATTTGCTTAAGTGTCAGGTCACAATTCCGCAAAAGCGGAATCAAGACCTGACACAACAGAATAATGTGTTAGAAACCTACCTCTAAAGACGTGGGGTACCCACCCTGACACAACAGAATGATTGTAGTGATTAATTATGGTGTCTATTGGGTAAGGGTAAATAAAAAGCCCGGCTTCAGCCGGGCTTTTATCTAAGATACAATTTGTATCAGGTCTTATTCCATACCGCCGAACCAGATGTTGACACCGGCTTTGAAATCGATGAAATAATAGTTGCCATCAACTTCGCCGACTTCTGTACCATCAGCTTCACCAGTAGCACCATCGAGCATCAGGTAGTCAAAACCGAGTTCGCCGAAAACGGTGATCATTTCGCTGACCCAGTACTTCAGGCCGACACCGGCCTTGAAATAGAACTTGTTGTCCCATTCGACATCTTCGCCGTTGTAGGCTTCAGTGGTTTTGCTCATGAGCATACCAAAACCAGCCATGGCATACGGACGATACATGCTTTCCGGCATGAACATATATTTGCCGAGAGCGCCGATCATCATGGCATTGTACTTGGAATCGATGTCATCATCACCACTACCGAAAGTAGCATAAGTGAAGTCCAGACCGAGACCGACGTTGTTGGTGAAGAAATACTCAGCGCCACCGCCGAATTTGAAACCCATAGCCAGATTGGCTTCGTCTTCATCACCCATATCACCCATCGGCATACCGATACCGGCAAACGGGGTGACGTTGAACATACCTTCGACATCCTGAGCATTAATCACTGAGAATACACCAAAAACCATGATGCTGAGAATAATGAGAACCTTTTTCACGAGTGCCTCCTTGCTGTTATAGCAATATAGTTATTTAAGCAAATTATTTACACAGATTCTATAGAGAAAAAAATTGTAGCTGTTTTTTCTGCCTTCATCACCTCCCTCTGCGGTTAGGGCCAAAACCTACTAATTTATTAATAATTATCAGGTTAGTCGGCCTCTATGCTCTCCTCATACTTGAGACGAACGATACTTTTTAAACAAACAAATTCAACAAAAACTTTAGAAAAAATCGTACGTAATTTTTCTACGATTGTTCCTTCATTTGTTTGGCTTCTTCGATAATTTTTTCTGTGATTTCCCTGGGCACTTCCTCGTAATGGGAGAAACTGCGTGTGTAGAAACCGCGTCCCTGGGTCATCGAACGCAGGCTGGTAGAATACTTATACAATTCAGCCTGTGGCACCCGGGCTTTAATCCTCTGGTTGGGGCCCTCGGGCTCCATGCCCTGGATCTTACCGCGACGGGAGGACACATCCCCCATAATATCGCCGGTATAATCATCGGGAACGATAACTTCGAGGTTATAGATCGGCTCTAAAAGGACCGGATCGCATTTCATGAAAGCCTCTTTGAAAGCCATCGAACCAGCAATCTTGAAAGCCATATCTGATGAGTCGACGGTATGATACGAACCATAGAAGAGCGCGACTTTGACATCGACGACCTTATATCCGGCCAGTGCGCCTTCCTCCATAGACTCCACGATACCTTTTTCGACCGAGGGGATAAATTTGGCGGGGATCACGCCACCGGTGATTTCATCGAGAAATTCGAAACCTTCGCCACGCGCGTTGGGGGACATGCGGATATGCACATCTCCGTACTGGCCCTTGCCGCCGGTCTGCTTTTTATATTTGTGCTGTACTTCGGCTTTTCCCTTGATTGTTTCGCGGTACGGAATCTTCGGTTTGGAGGTGACAACTTCCACACCGAAACGCTTTTTGAGCTTGTCAAAAATGATGTCAAGTTGCAACTCGCCCTGGGCAAACAGCAATGTCTGCTTTATCTCGGGGTCGACCTTGGTCAAAAAAGTCGGATCCTCGGCTTTCAACTTGGTAAGTCCGGCCGCGACCTTTTCCTCGTCGCCTTTGGCCGCCGGGGAGAAACCGACATCAATAACCGGTTCCGGGAATTCCAGTGCGGGCATCTCCATCGGATCACTTTTAGCAGTCAGGGTGTCGCCGGTATGGGTTCCGCGCAGTTTCACAAACGCGCCCATATCGCCGGCCTTGACTTGCTTGATTTCATTGCGGTTTTTGCCGTTGACCTGGTAGATCTGGGCGATCTTTTCGGACGATTTCACATCCCTGGCAATCGCGAGATCATCACCGGGAGCAACCTTGCCGGTCATGACCCGGAAAAACAAAAGCTCTCCGACATGAGATTCCGAGACTGTCTTGAAAATGAAAATGACCGGGGGCGCACCCTCGGAAACCGGACGGCTCATCTCTTCGTCGCTGTTCGGCTTGAAACCTTTGATTTCGCCAAAATCAGCCGGCGAGGGGAAATACTTGGTCGCGAATTCCAGAAGCGTCGGTACTCCGGCCATGGTGGTGGCGGAGGTTACGAAAACAGGTATGACAGCGCCACCGACTATTCCTTTTTTGAGACCATCCTGGATTTCTTCCGGGCTCAACTCTCCGGCATCGAAGAATTTTTCCAGGAGGGCGTCATCGGATTCAGCGACGTTTTCAACCAGTTTGTCATGAGCCTCATCCACGGTGCCGGACAAGTCACCGGGGATATCGATTTCGGAGACTTTGCCTTTATCATCGAAACTATAAGCTTTCTTGGTAATCAAGTCGACTACACCCTTGAAACCGAGGCCCTCACCGATCGGAATTGTGACCGGGATGACCTGGTGGCCGAAACGTTCCTGGAGCATAGATACTCGTGAATCGAATTCGGCATGTTCCTTGTCGATCTTATTGATTACAAAACAGCGCGGTTTTTCATATTTGTCAGCGTACCTGGCCGCCATCTCCGTGCCGATTTCAATTCCGCCGAGTGCGTCTACGACTATGCAGGCGATATCGGCAACCGCCAGTCCGCCCACAACTTCGCCGATAAAGTCGGCGTAGCCCGGCATGTCGATGACATTGAACTTGGTGTTCTTATACTCGAAATTGAGCATGGAAGCTGAAATAGAGATTTTTCGGTTGATCTCCTGCTCTGTGTAATCAGAAAGAGTATTACCGTCGTCGACGCTACCCAGGCGGCTGGTCACGCCGGCCGCGAAAGCCATTGCCTCAGCCAGAGCAGTCTTACCGCAGGTGCCGTGCCCGACCAAACCGAGATTGCGTATCTGTTCAATTTTGTATTCTTTCACAACCTTAACTCCTGCTTATTATTCCATGCAAAATTAAACCACTGATTATATAACATGGTCATACCCTTGTCAACGGGATTTTGAGATTATTTTCAGGAGATTCAGGGTAAGATATTAAAACTGATCAGAGCGTAGCGGCCCATTTGAGCGAGGAGCTCATGACTGCGGCCGGTTCGAAGAAATCGGAGGCTTCTTTGACAGATTCGATATATCCGCTAAGACATCCGCTGTCATAGACATACCGGCGACCATCGAGGTCCCATTTGGCCAGGCTGATCTGGTCGTCGGCGATTTCCAGCGAAGTCAGGCCGTCGGTATAAAGTCCGCACCCGGTGTTGAAATAGCAGGGCAGAGGTTTACGGCTGGGATCCAGCGGGTCGGGTAGAGGGCGTTTCTGGCTCTCATTGAGCCATTCGCGGAAGATCTTCTCCAGCCGGCCCAGAAGCTCGCCGACCACCTGCAGGTTGGCCCGGTTGGCCAGGATATCCTCCTGGAAGCGATGAATCTCTTCCTCGAGCAGATCTTTCATCCGCTCGCCATAAGAGTGGCTGGCGAAGATGGCGTTATGGGAGTGACCGCAGGTGACGATAACTCCATGCTCGCGGGCCCAGGTGTAATAGACGTGCTCATAGTTTCCGGCGATCTGTGAAAGTGTGGCCGAAGGGTGGCCATAGAATTTAAACAATCTTGCCAGCGGTTCGACTTTCTTGAACAGGTTTTTGACCAGCCAGCGCGAGATCGGAATCCGGCGGTCGGATTCAAGCGATCCCTGGTGACCGTGCAGAAGCAACATACGGGTTTCGCCGTGTTCATCGATCAACCGCACCGCCTCTGACATAGTTCCGGCCCGGGTGGGATCATCACGGGTCGACATACGGTAGCTGGCCCAGTCTGTGTCATGGTTGCCGATTACACGATAGACATTGTCCTCGCCATATTCGCGGATTACATTATACAGGGATTTGTCGTAACGCTTGACAATCTGGCTCAGGCGGAATTTCCAGAGCTCCTCGATATCGCCCAGAAGCATCAGCTTGTAACCGTTTTCGAGATAATGGACCAGTGCCGACTGCAGTGATTTGAGATTGTCGCGGAAATTGTCCCAGTAACTGCCGTTACCCAGATGCAAATCGGAGATCATCACAAACCTGTTGCCGCCGATTTCGACCTTAGGAACCAGGCTGTCCTGCATAATTTTATGCAACCTGAGATATGTGTCCTGTTTATTATGTGCCACAACCCTCTCCGTAAAACGTGAAGCGCCTTAGAAGCTTCGCTTCTGTATATACACAGTTTTATTATACTGCGTTTGACCCGTTCTGTTCCGTTGTCGGCTCGGACTGCTATAACTTTTAACAGCCGTCGTTGTCATTCCGGGGATCATATAAGTTATTGTTTAATAGTTAACAAGCATAAAAGCGATCTTCATGAATTTCTAACGCCTGCCAAATATTCCTTATAAATCCTTAACATAATACACTTTAGGTACACCATCCGGCATCCTCACAAAGGCGGGGACAGCGTGTGTCGATTAAGCGATGGTATAATCGCTCTTGAATTCCTTGTTTAATCGCCGATATAAAAATACACACCATTTCTTTTTTCGGAGGTACATATTATGTTAAAAAGATTTGTAATTTTCGTCTTTCTGACGGCATTTATAGTAATCGGATGTTCATCCTTCAGCATTCATACCGATTATGACCAGAGCGCGGATTTTTCGGGTTACGATACTTTTGGATGGGTAAAACATAAAAACGTGAGAATGGATCGCAAGGGCCTGATGAATGCCAAAATTCGTTCCGCTGTCAAGGCTGAGCTGGAATCGAAAGGGATGAGGTTCGTCGAACGTGCCCCCGATTTGCTGGTTAATTATCATTTTGGTGTACGCGATAAAATCGATGTCGATGTTTACGGTTACGGCTACCGGCCGGGATGGAAACGGCGTGTTGTGCGTCATTACAAAGAAGGCACGCTGGTTCTGGATATAGTCGATTTCAGCAAAAAACATCTGATCTGGCGTGGTTCGGCATCCGGAATAGTCGGGCCACCGGCGGACGCGCAGGCTAAAATGGCAGAAGCTGTGGCCGGTATCTTAAAAGAGTATCCACCCTCGCAATAGTAATAAAAGAGTGATCCTCGCACGCTCAAGCCTCGCCTCCGGCGTGGCTTTTTTTTATGGATCGGGTCGGGTATAAAACTGTTGCCGGCCGGTTTTAACATTTATATTATTTCAGGGAAAGTTTCAATCATGGAGGTATTATCATGAAATTCTCTCTACTCGCGATACTGTCCGTTCTGATAGTCATAGCTGTTGCCTGTCAGTCCCCCCAGACCAACGATGCCAACGCGCAGAAGTCTGAAGAGCCGGCGACCGACGGCGTATTCATCCATATCACCAAAGGCCCCGATCATCCGCATCAGGTCCTGATGGCGCTCCAGATGGCGGTCATGATGGCTGAGACCCAGGATGTGCTGGTTTACCTGGATATCGAGGCCGTGCATGTCGTCCTGAAGGATTCTGAGGATTTGGCATACAGTCATTTTCCAACCTCGCACACTCAGATCAATAAACTGGTCGAGATGGGTGTGCCGGTCATGGCCTGTCCGGGTTGCCTGAAAGCGGCCGAGAAGACCGCCGGGGATCTGATGGAGGGAGTTCAGGTTGCTGATAAGGAAACGTTCTTCAATTTTACCAAAGGCCGGATACTTACTCTGGATTATTGATAATCATTTCTGCCTTCGGCAGGTGCTAATGTTTAGCAGTTTAATTATTGCAGACGTCTGTCACAAAAAGATCCTGACTGCGCATCAAGATTTCTTCGTCGCTGTGCTTTTCTCCGTGACAGCAACGGCGAAATTGTAATAGCGCACTTCAAGCTGAAGTTCGAAGCAGGATATGACGGAGCGCTATAAGACAGCTTTTACTTAATTGAGTAACCGCTCAGGGTAAGTACATTTTCTGAATCGAAAGTGCCGATAGCTTCGGACGGGTTCTCGCAGGTAACAAGCTGGATGTCTTTGATTAGAATACTGCGTTTAATCAGTCCCGATTCAGATATGTAATCATGGTAAATCAGGTTTGAATCCCATTCTCCATCTTTATCTGTGTCCAACAGCCATTGTACTTTCATACACAGATGCTGGGCTGAGTTGGCTTCTATCGTCACCGTATCAACAACTACTTTATCGATACGAATCTTGCGAGGTGGCTCGTTGGTGGACCACTGCTGGCCGACTTTCAGCGGGTATTTTAAGCTCCTGCGCGGTCTGTCGTAGTCTCCATGTAATGAAATCCCCGCAATACTACCGGTCAAGAACGAGCTGATTTCAGATACGCTGTTGAATGCTCTGCCGTTAAAGCGATAGTAAGGCATTCTGGGATTTGTCTTGAGCGGGATCATTTTCTTGTTTAAGCTCGATCCATAGTAGTAAAAGCCATTGGGTGTATTACGAAAATAACTTGCAGTATGGAAAGTGTCCGCCGGGAACTGAATAAATATTTCCTCGAATATAGTAGCTTCGATCGAATCCATTAACGTAGTGTCTTTGATAATCTCAACTGTGGAATGCTCATCTATATTATCCTGATACTGCGCCTCAAGGCTGTCGGGTTGAAAATTAACCATCAGGTTGCTTCCGCTGTATTCCCATCTGGTGCCGGTTTCAAGTGGATACTGAAAACTCGTGAATGGTGGATCGTTGGGTTTTTTGGAGCAACTTGATACTGTTATTAAGGCCAGTGTAAAAAGGACTATGTATGCCGTTGCTTTTGAATAAATTTTCATACTTGCCACCATGGCTGGTTACTACAATATACCAGGTTATCATCGAGCGGAAAGCGTTTTTGGGCGGGGATTATAAAAAAAGGATGCGGACCTGTTCAAAAAGCTTATAATACTGCCTTGAGCCGCATTGCAAATCATGGAGGCGGAGAGAATCTATGAACGATTTACGAATTATTGTTTTATCAGTTGTTTGTGTTTTGCTTTTTGCTCCTGCAGTTTCGGCGCAGAAGAATGAGCAATATTCTCATAGCTATCCGATTGGTCTGAGAATATACGGTGGATTTGGCCTTCCGGGTGGTGCCTTAAGCGACCCCTATATCAACGCTGAAAGTGGTTTGAACCGCAATCCGGGTTTTGAAGTCGGCGGAGTGCTCGACTTTCATATCACCAACAGGTTAGCGATCGGCCCGGAAATCAACTATTCAAGCTACCCTGACAGGGAATACAATCTCGGCGAGCTCAATAATCATTTCAATGTTCTCAAGCTGGGCGGACGACTGCAGTACACGCTCTTCACAGGAAAAGTGCACAGGTCCTTCGCGATACTGGGAAGCGGAGTAGCCTCGGCCAAGATATCGAAATTCGCGCTGGATGCCGATACCCGGGAAATTCTCGATCTCGAATATAATGACAAGCCCTATGTCTATGTCGGGGGCGGGGTGATTTTTATGCTCTCACCTAATTTCAGCCTGGTTGGTGAAATCGGGATAGATTTTTTACTGCTTAAAGGATCGAAGTTGAATATCAATGATGGTGTTCTTGTGGACGAAGACAGCGGCGAGCCTCTCGAAGTGAGTGATAACTACTATATTTTGGATTTCAAGTTCGGGTTTGGATTCAACCTGTAAAAAATGGGCCATCCGGGACCGGCAAGACTTGATATAGACGACTGCAACCGTTTACCGCGATGAATTGAAAAAGTTACCAACAATCCTGTTGCGTTTTAGGCTATTGTTGTTAAATTATTAGAAAATCTTGTAATTTACAGAGGAGATACTGAAATGTCAGGTCATTCAAAATGGGCGACAATCAAACGCAAAAAGGGCAAACTGGATGCTCAGCGTGGACGGATGTTCACCAAATTGATCAAGGAAATTAGTATAGCGGCCAGAAATGGCGGCGGAGACCCGGATTCCAATCCCCGCTTGCGAACCGCGATCCAGACTGCCAAGGCCGCGAATATGCCGCAGGACAATATAAAAAAAGCGATCCAGAAAGGCACCGGTGAACTGCCCGGTGTAACCTATGAGGAAGCCACCTATGAAGGTTACGGACCGGGTGGAGTGGCGGTAATTTTGGAAACAGTGACCGACAACAAAAATCGTACGGTGGCTGAAATCCGGCACCTGTTCTCCAAGTACAACGGTAACCTGGGTGAAACCGGGTGTGTCGGCTGGATGTTTGACAAGCGCGGGCAGATCCTGATCTCCAAGGACAAAATAGACGAGGAACAGCTGATGGACCTGGTGTTGGAAGCCGGCGCCGATGATCTTGTCGGACAGGAAGATATGTTCGAGGTGATCACTCCATTTGAGAAATTCGAGGCGGTCAAGTCTGCTGTGGAAGGGGCCGGAATCGAATACAACGAAGCCAATATCGATATGCTCCCGCAGTCAACTGTCAAGCTGGAAGGATCCAAGGCGGAATCGATGATGAAGCTGATGATGTCTCTGGAGGAACACGATGATGTCCAGAACGTCTATGCCAACTTCGATATCGATGAAAGCCTGATGGAGAAGCTGAGTGCCTGAGGCGATTATTATGGGGGTGGATGCCGCCCTGGCCGCAACCGGCATCGGAGTTATCAAAACAGCGGGCGATCAGGCCGAGGTGCTGGACACGGAACTTGTCCGCACCAGCGGAAAGCAACAGCTGGCCCGTCGAATCGACAAACTCTATCGTTCGTTGTGCTCTAAAATTGAAACATATAAACCCAATATCCTCGCTTTAGAGGATATTTTTTATTCCAAGAATATCAGGATCGCCCTCAACCTGGGGCAGGCGCGCGGGATGGCTATCCTGGCCAGTGCCCAGTACGATATCGACCTGTACGAGTTTTCGGCAAAAGAAATCAAAATGGCGGTGACCGGCAACGGCGCCGCCTCCAAACAGCAGGTCGCCTTTATGGTCAGGACGCTTTTAAATCTCGAGGACGAGTTCGAAACTTACGACATCTCCGACAGCCTGGCGGTGGCGTTATGTGCCGCCAGCAGGATAAACCTGGAAGTCTATCTATGATCGCTTATGTCTCCGGACGGCTGGTGGAAAAATCAGCCAACCTGGCGGTAATCGACAACCGCGGTATCGGTTACCGGATGATAATCTCGAGCACCACCCTGGCCGGTTTGCCGGATGAGGGCGCCGAGGTCAGGCTGACAACATATATGCATGTGCGTGAAAACGAGATCAGCCTGTTCGGTTTCGGCCGCAGGGATGAATTGGAATTGTTCGAGGTCCTGATCTCGATTTCAGGAATCGGGCCACGGGGGGCGGTCAAGATCCTGTCCGGCAGTTCCCCCGAACGTTTCAGCGAGATGGTGGCCGCCGAGGATGTCGCCTTTTTGACCAGCATACCCGGGATCGGCAAAAAAACCGCCCAGCGTATTATAGTCGAACTGCGCGAAAAACTGCCCGCCCTGACTGCCGATAAGAAGCTGGTTCCGGGATTGGACAAGGACAAGACCGATGAAGTCATCCAGGCTCTTGCTGTACTGGGGCTCAGCAAGCATGAGTCGCGAGTGGCGCTGGAAAAGACGGTCGCAGCGATGGGGCAGAAGAAGATCGCAAGCCTCTCGACTGAAGAACTGATCCGCGAAGCGCTCAAGACCGGGCGCTGATTAACATTTGACACCCGCTCGAAAATTCATTTATTTATAATACTCAACGTTTATTTCGCAGGAAGGGATTCCGTGATTCGTCTGGTTCTGCTGATAGTAGTGCTTTTTGCTTCAACTCTCAAAGCTACAGATATATTGGCGGTATACGGTGAGCAGGTGTCCGCCCGGCGCGGGATGCTGGTCTGGTTCTGTGAGGGGATCAATCTGACGGGGTTGTCCTACGACGATTGCGAGATGGATGGTCATCACTATGTCTCCGAACAGGACCTGCAGAACCGTTCAGCAATTTCCTATGACCTCACTAACCTCCCGGTGTTTTTCAGAGAGGTAAAGGTATTTCTGCCTCCCAACGATTTTTTCCCGGGTCAGCCAGGCGACCAGTCGAGCCCGTTTTATGTAGGGCTCAATCGCGACGCTGGCGGTTATCCGGGGGATTATCTCTATGGTCCGGTGCAGGCGGATGTGCCGGATGAGTGGAGCCTGTTTGGCCAATGGGTGTCGCGATCGACCGAGCGCTTGATCACGACTGACAGCCTGGTCTGGATCACGGTAAAATGGAAACCTGAAACCCCCGGGGCCCCGGTAATAGGCTTCGATTATACTGATTCACCGTTGCGGAGCCTGGCAGGCTATTTCGATGGTTCGCTCAACTGGGTGCCGTTGAGCGGTGGAAATATCATGGTGCGCGGGGAATACCTGGCCAACGATCTAAAGGGCGATCTCATGCTCGATTCAGGTGCGACAGTGCCGGACAGTTTCAGAATATATTCAGCCGGGGTGCCCACTTTGACTGCTGACGATGTCTACTACGACACCACCGTGGTCGGAAACCTGCACGCCAGGGTGAAGCTCGATTATCTGGACAACTACTTCATCCTGACAGCGTTTAAAAACGAGATCGAATCATCGGCTTCGTCGAGAGTCCATATCCCTGGAACCTACACACCCCGGGCGGTAATCGATTTCGATCCGGATCAGCTCGATATCATACTTCCCAATGTCTGTGATACAGCGTTTGAATTGATTTTGCAAAACGAAAATGGCGGAGATATCGATTACAGGGTTACTAACTGGAGTATGCTGGAGCTGAAGCGTTCGGATGCTTTTGATTTCGATATATACCCCAAATCCGGCAGGATAACCAATTTTGATGAGGACACATTGCGAATTGAGTTTTCTCTCGATCAGGCCCAGCTCGGACGCTTCAAGCTGATCGTGCGATTCGAGTTCGAAGACAGTGTCAGTATTTACCAGGATGAAGAGTTCGAGATAAATTTGCAGATAGACCAATTGACCTCTGCCGACGACGAGTTCGATGAGGTTCTGCCTCAGGATTTTTATCTGGGTCACAACTATCCGAATCCTTTTAACTCACGGACAGTGATACCGTACACGAATAATACCGGCAGTGTGGCCCAGCTTGAAATCTACGATTTGCTCGGTCGCCTGGTGGCTCACTTTCCGCTAAAACCGGCTAAAACAGGATTGCTAACCATCGATTTGGAAAACCTCGGTCGGAAAAAAATATCAAGCGGGATATATTTTTACAGGATTCGTGAAATGCGTTCCGGGCAGGTTTGCAAAATGAGCTATCTTAAATAAAGAAACACGTTTCTACAAATACTGTATCTTATTGTGATATAATAATATATACTAGTAAAAAAGACTTGACATTATATGCCCGCTGTGTTAAGCTTAAGTCAGGACTGACACTCTAAAACTATACATCAACCTGGCAAAATTTTGATAAATCGTACCCATTGCCGCTGAAATTCGTGTGCTCTGTGCACAATTCTATCTATAATATGTGTTTTTAGCCATGGGAGGGAACTCATGAAGATTGCTTTGCCGCAAGTATTAATTTTCTGTGTCGTACTGATTCTGCCAGGTCTGCTGGTAGCGGACTGGATTGATGATGACGGGCACAAGATGCACTTTCCGCAACATCCCGACGTGGTCGGTTGGGATGTCAATGCGACAGCTCCGGTGGTCGTGGCTGATGACTGGACCTGTTCGGAAACCGGCTGGGTCAAGGATATCCATTTCTGGGGCTCCTGGCGCAACGGTGTCGAGGGGCAGATCATCGGCTTCCAGCTGGCGATCTATTCCGATATACCCGCCGATCCTCCGCAGATACCTTACAGTCGTCCGGGCGACCTGTTATGGGAAGCGGAGATCATGGAGTTTATCATAGCTACACCGGTCGATCCACCGGGGCTCCAGGGCTGGTATGATCCTGCCGAAGGGATCATCATCCCGGAAGATCACATGAATTACTGGCAGTACAATGTATTTCTGCCGGAAGCACAGTGGTTTTTCCAGGAGGAAGGGACTGTCTACTGGTTGCAGATATCGGCTATTTTGGCTGACCCGGCTGCTACGCACTGGGGGGTGAAGTCCAGCTTCGAGCATCATCTCGACGATGCCGTATGGGGATTTCTTCCGCAACCGGACTGGATCGACCTGTGGGAACCGCCGGATTTCATGCAGTCGCTGGATCTCTCGTTTGTGATTACCGGCGGTGCCGACGAGACCGGGGCCTGCTGTTTCCCGGGGACTTCTCAACTTTTGAGCGACTGCGTTATCACCACGCGTGACAGTTGTGTCAACTTTTACGGCGGGGTTTACGAGGGTGATGGTACGGTCTGCCAGGGTGTTGAAGCCTGTTGCCTGCCGGACTCATCCTGCGTGATGGCCGACGCGCTCTGCTGTGAAATCGAGCTGGGTGGCACCGCCATGGGGGCCGGGACAAGTTGCTCCGCGCCAGAGGCCTGTTGCCTGCCGGACGGCAGTTGTACCGATCTGGATCCTGTCTGTTGCCTCGATGTCGGCGGAACTCCGCAGGGTGCCGGGACATCATGTTCCGGCCAGACGATTGCCTGCTGTCTGCCGGATGGAACCTGTATGGATATGGATGAAATCTGCTGTGACGATCTGGGGGGCGTGATTTCACCGTTTTCCGCGTTCTGTCTGGGTGATGCCGACGGCAACGGTATCGACGATGCCTGCGAGGAGGCTGAACGGGAGGCATGTTGTCTGCAGGACGGCAGTTGTCTGGAGACAACTCCTGACTCATGCCTCAACTTCTATGGCGGTACACCACAGGGAGCGGGCACTGCCTGTGTCGATTATACGGTCGCATGTTGTCTGCCGGATGGTACCTGTCTGGATACCGATCCGCTCTGTTGCGATGATATGGGCGGGTTTGTTTCACCGCATTCGGCATTGTGTCTGGGTGACGGCGACGGCAACGGTATCGACGATGCCTGCGAGGAACCGCAGGAGGATACCTGTGAATATTACAAACCGCCGTACGAAGATTATGCTCCCAACGGTATGCCGGATTTTGACCAGAAACAAAACAACTGGATCGGACCCCCGTTCGGCACATGGACTCATGACGGTCCGGCGGCGCTGGCCAACTGTCTGTGGTGGTTCGACTCCAAGTTCGAACCGTTCCCGGTCGATCCGAGGCCGTTTTATCCGGATCCATCAGCCCCGGCTCCCAACGATAATTTCGGGCTCCTGCAGAGCTACGGTCAGTGGGACGACCATGATACGAACAACGTGGTGCCGTTTATTAATGACCTGGCCGGCTATATCAATACCAACGGCGGTCCCTTTGGAGGCGGGACAGTTATCTTCGATATCCAGGCCGGATTCGAGCAGTGGTTGATCGATCACGGTCTCGAGGATTATTTCACGATCGACATCATCCCCGGACCGCCCTGGGAGTTGATTCGCGATGAGGTCCTGCGCAGTCAGGATGTGATCCTGCTTCTCGGTTTTTACGAGCAACAGCAACCGGATTTCTGTTGCCGTCTGGGTTCTCACTACGTGACAGTAGCCGGTGTCTGCTCCACGCAGGCTAAAATCTGTATCTCCGATCCGTTTTACGATGCCAATGAAGGAGAACCTCCGGCGGGAAGCGCTCATGGCTCCACAGTCCACAACGACGCTTTCTTCGTCTCCGGGCCTCACGGGACGATCCATCATGATATCTACGATGTACAGCCCCAGATGATACCCTGTCCGCCTTCGGTTGCGATGGTTGAACTGCCGACCTACCCGGTGGTCTTCCCGGATATTGCCAATTTCTTCCAGCTCAACGATTGGGAGCCGATGGGTTGTGAGTATCAGCAGGGCGAAATCCGGACACTGGTCGATTGGGCGATCGTGATCTGTCCCTGTGAGACCGCTATCGGTAACTGCAACGGTGACGCCGTCCTGGATGTCTCCGACGCGGTTTATGTTATTAACTACGCGTTCGCCGGCGGACCATCACCGGTGCCGTATCCGATCGCTTCAGGCGATGCCAACTGCGATTGTACGGTGGACGTTTCTGATGCCGTTTATATTATTAATTACGCATTTGCCGGAGGTCCGGCGCCGTGCACATGCATGGAATGGCTGGATACCTGCGGTCCGCCACTGCGTTAGTCTGTCAGTATCAGAAGGAGCGCCATCCGTTTAGGCGGGTGGCGCTTTTTTGATGTGATTTAATCAGTTGTTGGCCTAAAACTTATGCCCCTTCCGGCCGATTAATTAGAGGATGGACACACAGACAGGAATTAAGCCCAGAAGCGCTGACGCCCCGACTCTTGTCCGTGAGATAGAAGCCGCTATCAAGCGCTTCAATATGTATCCCGCGGGTCATCCGGCCTCTAAGTCGGCGGCGGAAGTACCCTATCAGACCCTCAAGAAACTGCTCGACGAACACAAGCATGTGGTTTTGGGGCTGGCCGAGGGACGGCTGGCATTGAACGGTATTCCAATCGAGGGGCTGACCGGTAAAATAGTGGTGGAGGAGGCTCTCAAAGCCCTCAACATCAACAGTATCACTTTCGCCCTCGAGGTTAGTCAGGACGATTTTCAGAAATTTTTGAATTATTTTGTCGGTAAATCCGGTGGAAAAGTCGAATGGAACAATCTCGAGGAGTATATCGACCAGAATTCTGTCTCGGGGATTTCGATCGATGAGCTCCGCTATGAACTGGTCGGCAAAGATCAGGCCGTGGTCGGAAAAGACGCGGTGGTCGGCCCGGGTGGAAAGGCTGTGCCGATCTCATCTGTCTTAGGTGACAACCCTGAGCTGGTGCTGGGGCTTCTGGCCAATAAGCAATCCGCCCAGAGCGGGCTGGCTGAAAAATATTCTGATGCGATTGACTTCGACAAACTCAATCAGGGCATCGAAGAGGAGATCAGCGGTCTCAATGACGATCAGATGATGGGGATCATTGTCTCCAGCCTGCGTGATCATGTCAATCTCTCTGACGACTACGATGAAGTCGATATGCAGGAGATGCTGTACAACATTACCGAGATGCTGGAAAAACGCAATCAGGCCGAGATGCTTCCCAGGATTCATAAGCTGGCTGAAGAACTGCATTTGATTGACAAGAAATATATCGACCTGATTCTCGACAAACGTTATTCCCGTAAACGGCTCGCTTTTGACGAACTGGAGACCACGCGCGAGGATATTACGGCTGGAAAAATCGATTTGGAAAAATTCGCCTCAATTCCCAAACGCTTCAATATTTATGAAGACGAGGAATACGCGAAAAACTATATTCGTGACCTGGTCTACAAAGTCAATTCAGATTCCGCCCCGCTCGAGCTCCAGACCGGTTTTGAACGCCTGGTGGCGAGCGCGGTCGACAACAAAAGCGAAGTCTGTCTCGACGAGCTGTATAACCAGGTCAAGATCGCACTTTCAAATTTTGAACAGCCTCCTGAGAAGTTCGATTACTATCTGCGCCAGGCTGTCAAGCTGACCGACTGGCTCTGCCTGGGAGAAAACCTGGAAAAATTCAAAGAGCTTCTGGACGTTGTGCGGGTTTATACGTCTGAAGAGCTGACGACTTCTCTGGATAAACGGCAGTCGTCGAAAGACTTTATAGATCAGATTGGTACAAACCAGCTGGCCTTGAATCTCGTCAAACAATTGGAAAAGAATTTCGAGAGCCTTAACCGCAAGACGTTCGAGGTTCTCAAAAAGCTCGAGACGCAGGCGGTCGCCCTGCGCCTGTGCGAGTACCTGACCTATTCCGACCGGGCCATCAGGCTGTTTATAATCCGCGTTTTGTCGGAATACAAATGGGCATCGCCTCTGGCATTTAAGCTGATACTGGCGGATAAGAATCTTCTTAAACGTTCCGGAAACGAAGCCTTCATGTCGGAGGAGAGCTGGCGTAAAACCAGGAATATCGTGCTTGTCTGCGGGAACATCGGGGGACCTGAAGCATTAGAAATCTTAGAGGGCCTCAAGCAGGATCCCGATCCGCGTCTGGCCGAGGAGATGGTTCTCGCGCTGGAAAAAATAAAAACCGAAAAGGCTTGCGCAATACTGAGTAGCTATCTTTATTTCAACGACAGCAAAATCAGGTTGCGGGCCGCCCAGGCTCTGGGTACGATTGGAAACGACACCTGGCTTCCGAATTTGACCGACGCTTTCAGCCAGGCAGAGGATATCAGGATGCAGATGATTCCGATTATCGCCAGCCTTGGAAAAGAAAAGGCACTGCCGTTTTTCAGGCAGATACTCCTGGATCAGAAGCAGTCTTTTCTGAAGTCGTTTCTGGGGAAGTCTTCCGATGAATTCGTTATGCAGATACTCTCGGCCTTGATCAAAATACCCTCCGAGAAGACGCTCAAGCTTCTTGATGATTACAAGAAAACTTTCGGGCGCGGCCTGGGAGCGCTGTTTCAGTCCAACAAGCTGATGGTCGCGATCGAAAACGTGAGAAGATCAATACAGAAAAAACTCAACCGGTAAAACTTCTCAATGAGGTCTGCCGTGTCTTTCAAAAAAACTATCCTCATAGCAGTTGCCCTGTGTTTGCTGATACCGGCCCTGCTTCAGGCGCAGTTCTATTTCGGCAAAAACAAGGTGAACTACGAGACTTTCAACTGGAAAGTGCTCAAAACCGAGCATTTCAAGATCTACTTCTATGAAGAAGAGAAATGGCTGGCCGAGATAACGGCCCATTACGTGGAAGAAAGCTACGACTTCCTGCAGGCCAAATTCAATCATCATATCTTCGATGAAGTCCCCTTGATTATTTACAGCACCCCTAATTATTTCAGCCAGACCAACGTGATCCCGCAGATACTGCCCGAAAACGTGGGCGGGTTCACCGAATTCTACAAGGGACGGATGGTGGTGCCATTTGACGGGTCGCTCTATGATTTTCTGCGGGTGGTGCAACATGAGCTGGTGCATGTCTTTACATACTCGAAGCTGACCAAGGTCCTGCGTGACCACAAGAAATTCACCCTCTACGGACCGCCCCTGTGGTTTACCGAGGGTATCGCCGAGTACTGGTCGAGACCCTGGTCGACCGAGGCCGATATGATGATCGCTGACTTGATGATCTCGGGAACGTTTATCGATTATGGCAATATCTACGCCATCTCCGGGACGTTTTTGATGTACAAGGTCGGTGAATCATTGTGTAAATATATGGCCGAAACCTACGGGCAGGAAAAACTGACTTTAATATTTGAGAACTGGTGGAAGGAATCATCATTTGAGGATGTGGTCGAATACACGATCGGCAAGCCCCTGCGCCGGATTTTCGAGGACTGGCAGTACAATCTCAAGAAGAAATATTTCCCGACCATGGCAGAAGCCGATTATCCCGGCCGTTTCGCCACTCGCCAGAGCGCTCGCGGATTTTTTGTCAAGCCGATAATTGCCGAGGTCAACACCGACAGCGGTCGTGTCAAGAAACTGATCTACAAAGCCAACAAGCTCGGCTACTCCGGGATCTATGCCCGGGCTTTAAACAGTGATCCAAAGAGCAAGGATCAGACCCTGCTTAAAGGCGAGCGTTCCTCGGAATTTGAATCATTGCACCTGATGCGTTCGGCCATCTCGGCCAACCGCCTGGGTGAGGTCGTTTTCGCCTCCCGCAGTTATGACCGCGATGTGCTCTACTTCATGGATGCCAAAACCGGCGAGGTGGAGCGCTCCGAAAAATTCGACAGCCTGGTTTCGATCGTGTCGCCGGCGTTTTCTGCTGACGGCAGTTATGTCGTCTTTGCCGGGGCAAAAAAGGACGGTCGTTTCGACCTCTACCTGTTCGCTGTCGGCAGTTCGGAACTGACGCGTTTGACCGATGATTATTACAATGACCGCAGTCCACAGCTCAACCCCCGCAATGACAGGATCGTTTTTACCTCCGACCGGGGTGAATTCGGGCCTGAAGGATACCAGAACATTTTTGAATATGATCTCGCGACCGATTCGATTCGACAACTGACATACGGTAAACAGATGGATCTGTCGCCGGGGTATTCATCCGACGGCAGGTGGATACTGTTCAGTTCCGACCGTGCCGGTCGATCCAATATCCATGTTCTCTCGACCGAAAACGACAGCCTGTATAAAATCGGCAACACCGTCACCGGATGTTTTGACCCGGTCTTTTCGCCCGATGACAGCCTGATCGTTTTTTCCGCGTTTCAGGAGTACGGCTTCCAGGTTTATACATTGCCGTTTGATGATTCCCTGATGATTCCGGTCGAGCGCGAGGAAATCGTCTATGCAGAATGGGAACCGAGCCGGGTGGGCGAAAGCTATATCAGCGGTATCGTCAAGTATGATAAGGATTACTCGCTCGATGTGGCCCAGTCCGCGATTGCCTATGATGCCGTTTACGGTTCGATGGGCGGGGTACAGGTCGGGCTTTCGGATATGCTGGGCGACCACCAGTATTACTTTTTGCTCTACAATACCGCCCAGCAACAGTCGGACTTTTTGTCGTCTTTCAACCTCGCCGCGACTTATCTCAACCGCGAGAACCGGCTCAACTACGCCTATGGAGCGTACCATTTCTATGATGAATACGACGACGCCTATGAGGGCTTGTTCTCGGAACGCGTTTACGGCCTGATGGGTTCATTGAGCTATCCCTTCTCCAAGTTCCGGCGGATTGAGACCAGCCTGTTTGTGCGTAAATCCGAGAAAGACAGATACCTGCCGGGTACCTATCGCGATGCCTGGCTGTCGAGCTTGTACCTGTCCTATGTCAAAGACAATTCGATCTGGGACATGACCGGACCGCTGGACGGTTCGCGTTATATAATATCACTGGGCTACACTTATGATTTCAAGAGCAACCGTGCTTTTAACCGTTCGTACATGATCGACCTGCGCAAGTATTTCCGGCTGGGACGTTATTCAGCCTATGCAGTCAGGCTCTTTCATTACACTTCCGCCGGTGTGGAACCGCGTCGCCTGTATATGGGCGGTAGCTGGTCGATGCGCGGTTACGATCGTCGTACCTGGTACGACCGCCATTTGCTGTTGTTCTCCAATGAACTCCGGTTCCCGCTGATCAACCGCCTGCATATCGGCCTGCCGATCGGCAATATCGGGTTCACCGGTATCAGGGGAGCTGTGTTTGCCGATGTCGGCTCGGGGTGGGAGGATGAATTCGACCAGCTCTATGGCTCTTTCGGTTTTGGCGCGCGGGTTGCCCTGGGATATTTCCTGGTGCTCCGTTTCGACCTGGCGCGTACGACCGATTTCGACACGATCTCCGATAAATGGAAGTTTGACTTTTTCTTTGGATGGAATTTCTGATGAGAAAATGCGTAATTGTCATATTGCTAGGGCTGTTTGTGGCTATGATTAGTTCGTGCGCGCCGACATTCAAGAAGTTTCGGACGATCAATAATGCTCCCGATGAATGGAGCATGTTCCGCAACAGCCTGAGGGGATATTACCAGAAAGATGTCTACGGTTCTGATATCCGCAGTCTGGCCTGGAAAGGGGAGATGAAGGCCCGCAGTTACACCTCGCCGGTTGCCACTGCGTCCTATGTCGCGGTGGGAGCGCGTGATTCATATATGTATTTCTTCGACCTCGAACAAGGCGAACGAATCAACGCTTACAAGTTCGAGTCGCCGGTGGCGCAGAGCCCGATGATTTCCAACAAGATTCTCTACTCCGCGGCCGGTCCTGATGAGAATTTTGTCACCGGGATCAACCTGATCAATGGCAAGCCGGTGTTCAAAAAACGATATCCGGATGTGCAGGCCCCGGTCGTCGGTGATCAGCAGTTTCTGTATTTCGGCGATCATGCCGGAATCTTCTACTGTATCGACAAATACTCCGGCACCGAGATGTGGTCGTTTAAAACCGAGGGACAGATTCTCAATGCTCCAGCGATATATGACGGTGTGATCTATTTTGGCTCGCTGGATGAAAACCTTTATGCGCTCGATAAAGAGAGCGGTGATCTGATCTGGTCGGCTTCACCGGGTGGCGCGCTCAATTCCGCGCCGGCTGTCGATTCAATAGCGGTTTACATCGGCTCATACGACGGTCATATTTACACTCTGGATATCTCTGACGGCAGTCTGATCTGGAAGAGTGAAACCGGCGCGCAGATTACGTCATCGCCGGTTATAGATGATTACAATGTTTATATAGGTTCCAATGATCGCAGTATGTACTGTCTCGAAAAATCTACCGGACGCCGGGTATGGGATTTTCCGTCGGATGGCGCGATCAATTCAGCTCCATTGGTCTTGGAGGATGTGGTTGTGTTTGGTTCGATCGATGGACGCATGTATATGCTCGACAAAAACACCGGGGCACTGATATTCTCGCATGAGACCGAGGATATGATCCGTTCCTCACCGATCTATTTCAACGGCAAAATCTTCGTCTCCTCCCTCGACAAACATCTGTATTGCTTCAGCAGGTAAGTTTGATATCGTCATTTCGGCCGATCCGGCTTCTGCCGGAGAGCAGAGAAATCTTCGTTTAATCGTCAAATGAGATTGATTTGTTATGGCAGGTCTTGAGCGCTCTACGTAGTCGAGAAATTGTGACCTGCCATTAAGCGTCAGGTCGCACCTCCGACTCGAAGTCGGAGCCAGGACCTGCCCCAACATTAATAAATATTCCCCTGCCATTTTTACCTGCCGAAATCTGCCAAAATGACACATATCCTGTATAAGTGGCATAGGTCTGCCAATATGGCGTATTTGGCGGCCATGCTCGTTTTCTGTCAAATCCTACTAAACTATTGCTATATAATATGATATGCGAATCATACCGGTTTTGGCACGATGGTTGTATATATACAGGATGAAAAAGAAAGAAAGAAAA
>WJMC01000148.1 GCA_014728145.1 Candidatus Zixiibacteriota bacterium
AAAACACCCCTGGCGTGGATATGATTGCTGATTTTAGATTGTAACTAAGCTCAGGCCGGGAAAGGTGGAGCGCGCAAATCTATATCATTCGCATACTGGCGAACATGGGGATTCTGAAAATGGAATGAATAACTATCTTCAGCATCATCGGGATCTATCAGCAAAACAGGATAAACCGGCAGTTCCGGAAGATTGCTCTTCAGCGAAAAGACCGGGCAATGGTGTTCGTGCCGGTCGGTGAAGCTATCGTGATCGTGAAAATGATCGTGATTGTGAAACTGGTCAGCCGCACCGAGACCGAACAGAATCGTGAGGGCAACTATTGAAGCAAAAATGTTTCTCATAAATTACTCGGTTAAATACCACCGGTGCAGTAGAACTGTCTATAGACCCGGTTGTTCCGATAAAATTAATATATAGCGATTATCGTATCCGTCAATAATAGTTTATATAACCGTTAGCACAATTTTTTACAGCTCTGTTAAGACAGCTTTGAAAAACAGCCGATAGATATTTTATACGCAGGCACCACGCCCGCCCGATTGATATATTTTAACCCACGCATGAAACGGGGGAAGTCATGATCGGTCTTTTGGGAGCTATGGAAGAAGAGATCAGCCTGATGAAGGCCAGCATGGAAATTAAAGAAGTCGTTTCCCAGGCGCGCATGAAATACTATATCGGGACACTCGGCGAGCAAAAAGTGATCCTCCTCCAGACCGGGATCGGCAAAGTCAACGCCGCAATTGGCACCCAGATCATGATCGACAGGTTCGATGTCGATAAAATCGTGATGACCGGCCTGGCGGGGGCATTGATGCCCAACCTCAGGCGGGGCGATATCGTAGTCGCCAACAGCGTCGTTCAATACGATTTCGACCTGACCGCGTTTGGACGCCGCTATGGTGAACTTCCCGATGTCGGCCGGACTATCGAGGTCGATCAGAAACTTGTCAAGTATGCCTGTTACGCCTTCGATGATGTCTTCAAGGGCACGTCCGACCCTCCCCTTTTGGTAGTCGGCACGGTTATTTCGGGTGACAGGTTTGTCACCAACCCATCGCAGATCGAATGGCTGCAGCGCGAATTCGGAGCAGTGGCGACTGAGATGGAAGGTGCCGCGGTCGGGTACACATGTCATCTCAACGATGTTCCCTTCATGCTGATCCGCACTATTTCCGACACCGGCGGTGTCGACGCTACCGATGATTTCGAAGATTACCTCAAGTCCGCCTCAAATAATTCCTTCCAGATTGTTTCATCCATGTTGAAGCTCGCCGGAGTCACAGAATACGCCCATACCATTTGAAATGATCCAAAACACATCGATTCGTGTTACCATACTCATCTTTTTTTGGTTATTACGCTTAAGTACATAGAGAAAAGTCCACCGTATTCCGATTATAGATTCAGAAAGTAATGAAGCATATCAAATACAGGTATGCATTAATGCAAAAGAATGATGTTTTTATCTTGCATTGGATTTTTAATTTTTTAATTATAAATGATAGCGAGTGGGTAGATAAAAATAAAATAAAGATAACTGTCTAATGGCAACCAACCTGAGGAGGGTTACAAGATGCCGAAGAAAGCTAAAAAGGCTGCCAAGAAGAAAACCTCAAGAAAGAAAAAGGTCACGACCCGGCGCAAAGTCGGAATCGGCCAGGCCTGGACTTCCGAGGATATCAAGCTTCTGAGAAAGAAGTACAAAAATACTCCTACGGCGCAACTGGCCAAGGAGCTCAAGCGTTCGGTCGGCTCTGTCCGTGCCAAGGCTGGCGCATTGGGCCTGAAGAAAGCTGTTGTTAAGAAAAAACCTGCCAAGAAAAAAACCGCGGCAAAGAAGAAAACAGCCAAACGTAAAACCACCAAAAAGAAAACCACAGCAAAAAAGAAAACGGCTAAGAAGAAAACCACGGCCAGGAAAAAAACTACAGCTAAAAAGAAAACAGCCAAACGTAAAACTACTGCCAAGAAAAAAACTGCCAAGAAGAAAACCACAGCCAGAAAGAAAAAGAAATAGGCAGATTTCGGATTGTTCAGATTATGGTTTGATTATATTATGCCGGCTACATGGCCGGCATTTTTTATTGCCCACTATTGACAAGAGGTTGGAACTGAACTACCCTTCTGCCGATTAGAATAATAAGTTATGTCATTCTATGAAGAGACAGATATTGCCGTTATCGGAGGCGGGATAATCGGTTGTGCAACAGCTCTGGCAATCCTCACTGAACATGATTGCCGATTGACATTGTTGGAAGCCGAGGATCATCTCGCACCTCATCAAAGCGGTCATAACTCCGGAGTGATACATTCCGGAATCTATTACCGGCCCGGATCGCTTAAATCCAGATTATGCGCAAAGGGACGGGAGGCGATGTACTCCTTCTGCTCAGAACATGGCATCCGGCATGATCGCTGCGGCAAGGTGATCGTTGCCACTGCCGAGGAAGAACTCACCCGTCTCGATGATCTCGAAAAACGGGGGCGGGAAAACGGCCTGGATCAGATCGAGCGGATCGATCGTAAACGCTTAAAAGAGCTGGGGCCTCATATCAGGGGCATCGACGGTCTCTATGTGCCCTATACCGGAATCGTCGACTATATAGATGTGGTCAACAAGTACGCCGAGTTGATCAGAGCAAAGGGTGGATTGATTCGAACCTCCGCCAAAATCAGGCATATCGCACGGGCTAAAGGCAAATTGATCCTCTACGGCGACGCCAAAGAAATCAGGACAAGCTACCTGATTAACTGCGGGGGCCTCTACTCCGACCGGGTAGCCCGCCTGGCCGGCATCAAACCGAGCATCCAGATCATCCCCTTCCGGGGCGAATACTACAAGCTGGCCGAAAGCAAACGCCATCTGATTAAGGACCTGGTATATCCCGTACCCGATCCGCGTTTCCCGTTTTTGGGTGTGCACTTCACACGCAGTGTCTACAACGAGGTCGAGGCCGGTCCCAATGCCGTCCTGGCATTCAGCCGTGAGGGATACAAAAAGTCCGATATATCTCTTCTGGAAACCGCGAATATGGCGCTCTCATCCGGTTTTTGGAAGATGGCGCGCAAATATTTCAAGACCGGACTAGGCGAATTTTATCGCTCGCTTTCCAAAACAGCATTTACTAAAGAACTCCAAAGGCTGCTGCCGCAAATCGAAACAGATGATCTTGCGCCGGGAGGAACCGGTGTTCGAGCGCAGGCGCTTGACCACAATGGCAACCTGGTCGATGATTTTATAATCGATGAGACCGAGAATATGATCCATGTGCTTAACGCACCTTCTCCGGCGGCGACAGCATCTCTGGCAATCGGTGAATATATAGCCGATTTAGCACAAAAGAAGTTTCTAACTTAGAGAGGTCATCATGAGCCTGGAAGTCCGTCCTGCTGCTGAAAATGAATTCGATATTCTGCGTAAAATCGCGGCTCAGTGCCTGTCAGACTTTTGCCCGGAGGAGATTGATAAAACCGATGTCGAATCATGGAGTGAAAAAAGATACAGCGACGATACATTGAGGAAATGTCTTTCCGACAGTGACTGTTCAATAAACACCATGGTGGATAACGATCGCCCGGTCGGATTCTGTATGATGAAACTCAGGCCTGATGACCGGCGGATCGGACAAATTGATCTTCTGGTGGTCACGCCCGAGCATAAAAACCACAATTCGGTCTTTAAACTGTTTCAACAGACGATCAAGCCCAGAATCGACGCCGGTATGACCGAAGTTGAGATCAATATACCAGAATGCGCCCGTCCATGGATCGATATCTATACCAGGATCGGGCTCGAATTCGAGCCCTGGCGCAAGTTCGAGGATTACATCGGTAAACAGAAACTCATCTTCTGGCCCGGCATGCTGGTGATAGTACCCGGTTGCTGATCATTAAAGCCGGAAACGTATCCCCCACTGGTTTACCGGATCGTCGATAAATGTACCATAAACACGCTGGTAGTTCAGGCTGAAATTCTTCCAGATCGGTTTGACAACTCCGACTTCGATATAGTAATCGTAATCTTCACCCGGAGTCATATCCCAGTTGAAATCTCCTGTAAACTCGATCTGAAACCATGTACCGATCTTGACATTATTGATTGCCACTATCTGGAGCGTGCGCCCCTGAGTGTCAAAATCATCATTGGTATTGGCAAAAAAACTGACTTCATCGGAGAGTTTTTCAAACCCGAATGGCTCATCCGCGATAACAGAGACACAAAAAACTGCGACAAGAAATGTGGTCAACATTGCGGTTTTCATAGCTATCCTCCCATATTTAGCTCGACTGTCAGGGATTTTTGATCATGTTAACGAAGTCCTCGCGCACCGGATGAAAGACCTCGATCATCACAAGAGTATCGTCACCGGTATTGATCACGCCATGCTTGATATCCGAAGTCATATAGAAGCAATCGCCGGTTTTGACTTCTCTGGTCATGTTACCGATAGTCAGGCGTCCCGATCCGGAATGAATCAGTCCGCACTGCTGGTTGGAGTGCGCGTGAAGCGGCGCGGTCGCCCCGGGGGCGATCCGGTGCTGGACCATCATCATTGCCTCGCCGTTCAATCCACTTAAAACCAGGGTTTCGATACCCTTGGCGAGATTAAGACGAGGTGCTTCTTCGGTGTCTATAAACAGGGGGATTTTGGATCCCATTGCCTCCTCCTTAAGTCTATGATTTTAATGCCATAAAAAAAGGGCGCCGTGAGACGCCCAAAAATTTACGATTTACTTGACGATGAGGTTTTTCATGAACTCCGCGATGGTCGCGACCTGATCCATCCCGAAGATCATCTCACCGACCTTTTTACGCTGTCCGTCATCCATGAAATCAGCGGTCAGCCCGTAGAATTTGTCCCTGAGATCGTCATCGGTCATCGGTTCGCGCGGATCACCCTTGGCGTAGTCGACACGCTGGGTAAATGTCTCGCCCGATTTCACCTTGATATCGACCACCGAGGGCTGCAGTTCGGGGAATTCCTTCTCGAGACCCTCATCTGCCACAACCTTGATCTTCTGTATCAGATCGAGCAGTTCCTCATTTTGGAGTTTGTCCTGTTTAAACTGCAACGGTGTAACCATCCGGTCCATGATCGAAACACCCACGCAGTAGGGCATCGAATGATCGGCGGTCTCCTTGGACGTGGGACGATACTTAGTCGGATCGGCCAGGATATCGACCGCGCGGGCGATCGTATGGACTGTCACTTCCTCGACATCTTTCCAGTCGATATCTTTATCTTTGACCAATTTTAGTGCGGCTGTCACTGGCGATTGTGTCAGGAATTCGGTCGGGAAGGCTTTATAGGAACAGTCCTTGATCTTGAAGCTGTCGCCCAGTCCTTTGGTTACCGCGTCCATATCGTAACCTTCGCCCATCTGCTGACAGAACCCTTCTTTGCCCTCGATAATCGCCTCGGTGCCGATATATCCCTTCTGGGCCAGAAGTGCCGCCAGCACACCCGACTGGGTCGCCATCGGATCGACCGTGTTCTTCATCATCGTCAGCTTGCCAGCGGCTACCGCGCCCAATGAGAAATTGTGACAACCCGAGATGCCGACCGAATTGGTCAACTGGTCGGAATTCAAATCGAGCATCTTGCCCGCCACCAAAGGTGAGACAAGCTGGGTCAGTGAGGCGTGATGCCATCCCCGTTCGCGAATCCCCGGTTTGGCGAATTCACACAGGCGCATCTCCAGCTCATGGCCGATGACTATGCCCAAAAGCAGGTCCTGGCCTGTTTTACCCTCGCGTTCGCCGACTGCCAGCGCGGCCGGGATGATGTCCGAGGGATGGGAGGGATCGTCTTTCCAGTAAATATCGTTGAAATCCATCACCCGGGTCATCAGCGCGTTGGCCAGCGAAGCCATATAGGCGTTGGTCTTGAATCCGGTGGCGATACAGGTCGCCTCGGGATTGCCACCCATAGCCTCGATCACCGCCAGCGAGATTTCGCAGTCCTCGGCGCGATGACCGCCCAGGGCGCAGCCGATCGAGTCGTAGAGGATTCGTTTGGCATGATAGATCGTATCCTGGTCCAGATCTTCGAATTTGATTTTTTCGACCCACTCAGCCCACAGACGGGAGACAGTCTTATCCATTGCGTGCACTCCTTACTTGAGACATGAATTCGATTTTGAGTGATAATATATGATTTTGGCACAGGCAGGCAAGCGGAATTGGGGGGATTGACAGTCTTCTCGCAGGTCAAAACCGGCTCTGGAGTTATGACTATTTTTCAGGATTGATGGTACACCTCATGACATGATTGAAACCGGATGTAATTCCAAAGGGGATGAGACATCCTGCTTAAAGAGCTCTCCAACTAACACATCTTCAGTAAGCCTGAATAACAAACCGCTCAGTCAGGTTAATACCTTTAGATATGTGTTTTATATAATAATTAAGTTTGTTTTTTATAAGCATCTCTATAAAAATCATAAAGCTCTTTGAAGATCAGCTGTGTATATAGTGGCAGGATCTTATTGTTTTCGTTTGCGGACGAACATACGGTAAAAATTGATCCATTTGGGTGTACTGTTGCGGTATTCGATAAAGTTATTGCCGAAAGCCAGGTACAGCTGATGCTCCTCGTGCGGGATATACAGCAACTGTAAAATAAAAAACATCACCACCATCGGCACAAACGGCGTAATCGAACCCAGTAAAACCGCGAGTCCCAGTAAAATCGCCAGCATCCCAACATACATCGGATTGCGGCTGAACTGAAACGGTCCCTCGACAATCAACGCGGTCGATTTGTCAAACGGCTTGACAGTCGTATGGTGTCGTTTAAAGAGCCCATCGGCCCACAAATTCAGCATCGTTCCGTACAAAGTCGGTAAAAGTCCCAGGTATCGATACGGGCTGGGGATGATCTGCTTGATCGGCAGGATATAATGCAAAACCAGCTCAGCCCCCACCGCGATCATGAAAAAAAACGGCGGGTCGATTCCTTTTCTCTGCATCACAACACCTCTGATTCAAATTGGTAATCGCTGACTATGACAAAGTTATCGGCAGAAATCGTGGAATTACAAGATAAAACTATTTTTCGGCGTAGGCAAAGAAGATATCGTTGATCGCCAGTTCCTGACCATCAAACTTGTTGCGCAAAGCTTTGAGTCGATCGCGCCAGTAACTGCGACGCTCGGTTTTGACAACGAAACTCTCGTAGTACTCGAAGAACTCATCGAAAGTGGTCAGTTCATCGGTGCGATAGATTCTGGTCTCGACCTTGAGCCCCCTGCCTTTGAGATGATTTTCCATCGCGTCAGTATCGACATAGGGATAGTGTGCGTAGCCGACCTCCTGCTGAATTTCGAGGTACAGTTTCTGGGCTTCAATGGTGTTCTTCTTTTCCTGGCTACGGGGATCCTCGAGCGGTTCCTCGATCAGGATATACTTCTGCGATACGCGCACCATCTCATCGATCACATCCCGCCATTTCTTTATATGGTGCAGTGAAATACGCTCATAGACGAGATCAAAGTATTCATCCGGAAAACGCAGATCGAGGGCGTTCATACAAAAGTAGCTGATATTATCAGATATGTTTTCGCGACGGGCCTGATCGATCGCGTCGCAGGAGATATCGATAGCAGTTATCTTTCCGCAGTATTCGGCCAGTTTCTTGGTGAAGGCTCCATGCTTACAGCCGACATCCAAAACCATCTGCGGGTGAATTTTGGCGACGATATCTTTAATCATAAATCAGGCAGTACCCAGTTTTTTCTGTGTGTACGGAATCAATCCGCCGGCCTGCATAATTTCCATAATCTCCGGGGCGTAGGCCGGAAAATCGAACTCGCCATAGGGCGTATCGATTTTACCCTGCTCAAGATCGATCGCCAGCTTGTCGCCCGGCTGAATCTTTTCGACCACTTCTGGCTGGACTATGGCAGGTACCCCGTTATTGATCAAATTGCGGAAATAAATCCGTGAAAAAGTCCTGGCGATTACCGCTCCGACACCGGCGAACTTGAGACATTTGACAGCCTGCTCCCGAGACGATCCGCATCCGAAGTTCTTGCCTCCCACTACTATATCGCCTTTTGCGACTTTCTCGATGAATTCCGGATCGAGATCCTCCATAGCGTGCTTGGCCATTTCGTCAGGATCGGTTACGGTGTAGGTATACTTTCCGGGGAAAATCACGTCGGTATTGATATCATCGCCGTATTTAAAAACTTTGCCTTCGATTTTAGCCATACACTCTCCTTTTTCAAGTAGAAAATATACTACGGTGACCGCCCGATCGCAAGAGATTTAAAAAATTCAGCGCCAACTATGATCGTGAGATAAGTACAGGTTAGAATTTTATATGGAGAGCACAAATTCCGGTTGCGAAAATCCGTAATTTTAGTATATATAGCAGGATTTTAACTGAATATAATGGCCCTATCGTCTAGTGGTCTAGGACGGGTGGTTCTCAGCCATCAAACGGGGGTTCGATTCCCCCTAGGGCTATTGAGTTTATAAGTACCTGTCAAGAAAAGACTTGACAGGTATTCGTTTTTCAACTCTCTGCAACCGAAAAAACAACATCGATCGGGCCCGACCTGGAGTCTCAGAAAAACCTAGTAGTCTCGAAATATACTGATCTCAACATTCAAAAGGGGAAGTCAATTCCTTTATGATTGCCAAACTGGCAGATGGTGTCGAGCTCCGTTCGACATACTATGGCAACCCACATGAGCAACTGTGTCATATTTACCCCCCATGAAGGAGACAAATAGTGTTACATCAACACACCCACACCACCCCCAAAAAATCATAAACCATATCATATCAACAACTTACGAATCTGACAAAAAATGCTTTTGTGGTACGATCAATGCATAGTCTCTTAAGGAGAATAATCTCGCTGAGATTACTATCTCGGCTGATGTTTTTCTCCCGGGTAAAACAGTCACCCGAAAGTTGCTATAATTGGGGAGGGTGATATAATGACAATTACAGGAAATATAAAAATTATATAAATTGTGTTTTCAGAACGATATATGGTCACACATGCCTCGGCGAGGGATTTCTCTAAAACCAGTATCATGAGATATCACTGATATTTTTCTTAAAACTACATAATTATGATTTTAGCAAAATAACATGGAAGTAATACAATAGGATTTGAAAATGAGAATCTCCGACATATCGCTGACTTTTGTTTTAGGGGTATTCTTGAGCGCTATTCCCTTCCTGCATCTCAAAGGCGCAAGTGCACCCGGATGGGTTAAACAGGCGATTGAAAAATCTGATGCGATCGAGATCGCAAAAGACGCTCCCGCGTTTATTATATGTAATGACTATGATGTCTATATCTCCAGCCACAACAAGTCGAAAACCCGTGTTCATTACGCCGTCAAAATAATCACTGGGCACTGAGCATGGAAGCCTGAATGATCACATTCATTCCGCCCGTGAAATTGAGGATATTGAGGGGTACCGGATCAGCCCCAATGGTGAAACTGAGAAACTCAACAGGGAAAATATCTATACAACCAATCTGGGAGAGGCCGCGGGCTATTATGATGATGTCAGCCATCTGGTGGCAACATTTCCCGATATGTCAGCGGGGGACATTATCGCCTACGAGTATGAAATCAAGGAAGATGAGTACTGGTGCAGTTACTATCACTTGTTTGTGGTCCAGCTAAAACTACCGGTCCTGTCCACCAATATCGAATTGGAGATACCCGAAGATTGGATCCTGATGAAAACGGTGCAAAATATCGACTCGATTTCTGAAACGCTGGATGGCAATAAGTACTTTTGACATAAAGGTTTTACGCCCTACTGTCCGGAAGAATCCTATATGCCGGACTGGTCTGAGGCAATGAGCGCGATCTATATATCCTGCTACGATCCGGTGGATGCGCGCCACAGGACATTTACCGGCTGGCAACCGATTTCCCGCTGGACTCATGACCTGTTCATCAAACCGACCCAACCGGACAGCCTGATATTTCAAAACTCGAGGAAATCCGCCAGGGCACGTCCTCTTCCGCAGAGCTCATCAGTAGGATCGCCGATTATGTCAGGGATCAGATACGATACGTGGCTGTCGCAATTGACGAGGGCCGTTTTACACCAAGGTTCTGCTCTCAGACAGCCAGCAATCACTACGGTGACTGCAAAGACAAATCAGCCCTGATGGTAGCTATGCTGAAGGCATCTGGTTTCAATGCCAGTCCGGTTCTGGTAGCGGTGAACAGCGAGGTCGATACCGGGTTATATTACTCCCTTTCAATTCAATCATGCAATCGTGGGACTCGAGGCCGACTCCAGCATAAAATCTATGCAGACTGAATTCTGCTCAGTCGGAGACTGGCTCTTTTTCGACCCGACCGACCCGGCCACACCGCTGGGAGAACTACCTGAGGTTCTGTATGGCACATGGGCTCTGAGAGCTTCCAGGCCGGGATCCGAACTCATCAAACTGTCCTCAACTGAGCCGGAAAACTATTACCGTAAATATCAGGCCGACGCTGTTCTGGATTCCAACGGCTCATTCTCAGCGCATATAACCATCAAGGATTTTGACCTCAAATCGTCACAAGCCGAATATTTGCTCAAGTCCAGTGCCATTAATGAGCTTTATAAAAGATATCAAAAGTATTTTGCAAGCACTATCCATAATTCGCGAATCGAATGCCTTCACTATGAGTGCTTTGACGATTCGACACTTCTGAGCTTCACTCTCAAGGGAGACAACCAGACCACCTCCGCGGGAGGCATAATCATGCTGAAACCTGATTTTTTCCACACTCTCGACAATCCTGAGGATATGGATGAAAAGCGTTACTACCCGATCACATTCGGCAATCCGGCCCTGTATGAAAAAGAGATAGTCTGGCATCTGCCCGAAAACCTGGTCTTTGAAAGGATACTTGATTCGATGGAAAGTGACTGCGCGATTGCCGGCTTCAAATGCGACATAACAACATCCGACAGCACCCTGAGGTACTTCATGAAAACAAGGTATCTCGGGGGTCAGGTTCCAGCCGAAAGTTATGAAGACGGATACGAATTTATAAACAACTTGAACAAGTCACAAAACAGGATAGTCATAATTAAAACGAGATGAGGTTTTCTAATATCGAGATGGATGTTGATTGCAACCATTCTTGTTACAGCATTTTTGCTGTTATCGGAAAGCTTGCAGGCGGGAGTGGTCAAAGAAGACAAATTCGAATGGGATGAGATTACTGCTGAAGACTGGGCGATCAGCAGAGACACAACGAAGAAAATATTCGATGCCGCCATGATATTCGAGAAAATCAATGCCGATGACGAAGATCTGGATGATGACAGATGCTACCGGACCATCTACCGCAGGATTCGTGTATTGACCGACAACGGGCGCGAATGGGGTGACGTTGAAGTGCCAATACTCAGTTTTGATCAAAAGATTGAGGCAATCCAGGGACGGACGGTGCTTGAAGACGGGACTTCAATTCCTCTGGATGATGATCACGTTTATGAGAAAGAATCCGTGAAAAGCAAGCAGTTCGAATTTAAACAATTCACATTCTCAATGCCGAGTGTTACCAACGACTGCTTCATCGAATACATCATCAAGTACC
>WJMC01000149.1 GCA_014728145.1 Candidatus Zixiibacteriota bacterium
ACCGCTTGCGGAATCGATGATAGCCGGTACCGGCGTGGGTATGTCGGCTATGGGATTGCGGCCGGTAGTGGAGATGCAGTTCTCGGGATTTATCTATCCCGCGTTTAACCAGATAATTTCTCATGTCTCCCGTCTGCGCACTCGTACCAGGGGGCATATGCACGTTCCAATGGTGATCCGTGCCCCCTATGGTGGAGGTGTTCGTGCGCTGGAGATGCACAGTGAATCGATGGAAGCGATCTACGGTCATATCCCCGGCCTGAAGGTGGTTATGCCAGCCACCCCGTACGATGCCAAGGGGTTGATGATTTCGGCGATAGAGGATAACGATCCGGTCTTGTTTCTGGAGCCGAAAAAGGTCTATCGCGCGATCAAGCAGGATGTCCCCGAGGAACCATACAGGATTAAACTCGGTACCGCCAAGGTTGTCCAGGAGGGCGAGCAGATTACTGTCGTCGCCTACGGCGCGATGTTGAAGACGGTTCAACAGGGTGTGGCGCTGGCCAAAAAAGAAGGAATTTCGATCGAGCTTATAGATTTGCGTACGATATTCCCCATGGATACTGACACGGTCATGGATTCGGTCAAGAAGACCGGCCGTCTGCTGGTCGTCCATGAGGGACCGCAGAGTTTCGGTACGGCCGCTGAGCTTATGGCTCAGGCAAACGAGGAAGCGTTCCTGTATCTGGAAGCTCCCCCCACCCGTTTGACCGGTTACGACACGATCGTGCCCCTGCCGATGGGTGAAGACTTGTATTTCCCCACCCCGGAGAGGGTCCACTACGAAATCAAGAAAGTTGTCGAGTTTTAAGGAGGATTTATGCTTTACGTATTCAAATTCCCGGATATCGGAGAGGGTATCACCGAAGGCAAAATCCTCGAATGGTATGTCAAAAAAGGTCAGACCGTCTCGGAGGGTGACTCGGTCATCAAAGTCGAGACCGATAAAGTTGTGACCGATATCCCGATCCCTCGTGACGGCGTGATAAAAAACCTCTACGGCAAAGAGGGCGAAGTCATAAATGTCGAGGACGCTTTAGTCGAAATGGAAGTCGAAGGAGAGGTCGCCGAGGAAGACCGTCCCGGGGCCGTCGAAAAAGAAACCGACGGAAAAGAAGCTTCCGCCGATGAAGTTGCCCATGCCGATACCGAAACCAAACCGGTTGAGGAAAAAGGCTACGGTGTGGTCGGCATGATCGAGGATGCCACAGGTGATGCATTTCTGCCATCCACCGGCGAGGGCCTGGAGGATAAGAAGGCGGCCGAAGATGCCGTCAAACCTCGTAAGAAAGCGCTGGCTACCCCGGTGGCACGCAAGATGGCCAAAGACCTCGGGATAGATATCAACGAGGTCAAGGGCACCGGCCCCGCCGGACGTGTCATGAAAGAGGATATTCAGAAGGCGTTCGACGAGAAACAGTCGGGACCCGCTGTTCCCAGAAAGGGAAAAGCCGAAGAGATCAAGGTCGCTCCCGGACAGGAAGACCTGATCGAAACCGAAGAGCTGACCCAGATTCGCAAGACGATCATCAACCGCATGGTGCAGTCCAAACAGACCGCGCCTCATGCCACCGCTTTCGAAGAAGTCGAAGTCTCAAAGTTGGTTGCTCTCAAAAAAGAGAAAAAGGCCGAGCTGGCTGAAAAGGGTATCAAGCTCTCGTATATGCCTTTTATCATTAAGGCGGTTACCCTGGCTCTCAAACGTCATAAGACGCTCAACAGCAAACTCGACATGGCCAATAACCGGGCTATCTACCAGAAATTCTACAATATCGGATTCGCGACCGATACCCCGGACGGGCTGATGGTTCCGGTTATTCGCAACACCGACCGCAAGAGTATAATCGAGATAGCAGAAGATCTAAACGATCTGGCCGAACGTGCCCGTGACCGTAAATTGACGTTAGACGAACTCAAGGGCGGGACTTTCTCGATCACCAACTACGGTTCGATCGCCGGTACTTATGGTGTCCCGGTCATCAATTATCCCGAGGTGGCGATTCTCGGAATCGGCCGAATTATGAAGCGCCCGGTGGTGGATGACAACGACCAGATCGTACCCGGTCATATCCTGCCGCTTTCGATGAGCTTCGATCATCGGATCGTCGACGGTGCCCACGCGGCTAATTTCATTCGGGATCTGATGGCCATGCTGTCCGACCCGCTGACCATGTTAATGATGTAAGGAGGCACATACGATGCAGACATACGATCTGATAATTATCGGAGGAGGCCCAGCCGGCTACGTGGGAGCGATCCGTGCCGCCCAGCTGGGCATGAATGTCGCCCTGGTCGAAAAAAACAAGATGGGCGGGATGTGCCTCAACTGGGGATGTATCCCCTCCAAGGCCTATATCGAAACCGCCAAACTGTTTGCCAGGCTGGGCAAAGCCAGATCTTTCGGAATCGAAGGTGTCAAGGCTAAAGATATTATGGTCAATTGGAAAAAAATGGTTTCGCGCAAAGATCGAATTGTGATGCGGCTGGTCAAGGGCGTTGAGTACCTGATGAAAAAAAACAAGGTTACGATTATAAACGGCGAAGCCAGGTTCACAGGCAAGGATAAAATCCAGGTTTCAGAAAGCGAGTACAGCGCCGACAAATTCCTGATCTGCACCGGTTCGAGACCGGAAGAATTCCCTTATGCCGATAAAGTCGACGAGAAGAAGCTGGTCGAGATCGATCAGTTCTTTACCTTAAACGAAGTACCCGACAATTTCCTGATCGACGGTTTCTCGGTCAACGCGGCCGAGATCGCGCAGATGTTGAGGCTGATCGGCAAGGAGGTTACAGTCTTTACCGATCGCGAAGAGTTCGTCTTCTACCTCGATGAATCGCTGCGTGAGTTTGTCACTGACAAATTCAAGAAAAGCGGAATCAAGATCTTTACCAATGCCACGGTTACCAAGGACGCTAAAGACGGAGTTTACCTGGGCGATGAGTTCGTCAAGTGCGACATGATTATCAACAGCCGACATCGCCTGCCGGTCCTGCCGGATCTGGGTCCGAACGAACTGGAACTCGAACGAGGCGCGATTAAAACCGATGAGTTCATGCAGTCCTCGAGCGAGAATATCTATGCCGCCGGTGATGTGGCCGGGCAGTATTTTGCCCAGACCGCCTCGGCTATGGCCACGGTTGCGGTCAACCACATGAACGGAATCAAGCAAAAACTCGACTTATCCAAGATGCCCAGAAACATATACACCTTCCCCGAAATGGCAACCGCTGGAATGACCGAGGAAGAACTGAGGCAGAAAGGCATCGAATACAAAGTCGGAAAGTTTCCGTTATCAGTAAACGGCAAGGCGATGATCGAAGGTGAGACAGAAGGATTCGTCAAGATCCTTTCGGAGACCAAATACGGTGAGGTCATGGGGGTTCATATCGTGGCACCGGATGCTACCGACATGATCGCCGAGGCCGTGATGGCGATGTCTCTGGAGAGTACGGTCGAAGATGTGGCCCAGGTGGTTCATGCCCATCCGACTGTCAGCGAGACGATGCTGGAAGCCGCTTTCGTGGCCGAGGACAAACCGGTTCATATATAGACTGCTATGGCGATAGAGATCTCCGAAAAATATGACCTGCCCGATCTGAAATTGTACAGGTCGGGCAGTCTATCTCAATCCGTCATTGTCTGGCGCCCGGAGAAACTGATGGTAGTGATTGGCAAAGGCTCCGATCCTTCCGATGAGTTGATCACCGACGCTATCAGTGTTGATCATGTGCCGGTTATCCGGCGTGATACCGGCGGATGCGCTGTCGTTCTGTCTGCGGATATGGCGGTGGTATCGTTTTCGCTCAGAAACGATCCCAATAAGAAGAATCCCGAATATTTTCGTCTTTTCAACGACCTGATTATTGAAGCACTGAAAAAGCAGAGTATCAGAGGTCTCGGATTCAACGGTATTTCGGATATCACACTAAACGGCCTGAAAGTAGCCGGTTCAGCGATCTACCGCCGTCGTGAGAGTGTGCTCTACCACGTTGTCTTGAACCTGTCCGGATCGACCGAGCAGATGGAACGCTACCTGAAGATACCTTCCCGACAGCCCGATTACCGTCGGAACAGGTCCCATAAGGATTTCGTGACTTCTTTTTCAGATCAGGGCGTTGAAGTTGACCTGGTCAGATTCGAAAACGACCTCAAAACATCATTTCTGCTGAATATCAAATAGATTCCGAACTATAACCTCCTGAATCAGGCAAATTGTACAAATAATAGAATACTTTATTTGTATGATAAACATTGTGAAAAAAATAACATAATTTTCGAATCGTTTTCGTCCGAAACGTATCTAAAAAATAAGATATATCGATACAACTGAAGGATAGTTGCATATGAGGTTCCCCTGGTTGATAGTTACAATTATTGTAATACTTTTAATCACAATGTCTTCAGAAATCGGGGCTGTGACCGGCGACCATTCCGAATTCGAAATCTTAAAACAGGATTTTAAAACCGGGCCGGAGGTTACCGATGCCTGCCTGAGCTGTCATACAGAAGCCGCCAGGCAGGTTCACAAGACGATTCACTGGACCTGGGTATGTCCCAAATCGATCGACCCTATTCTGGGTAAGTCGGTGGTCATCAATAACTTCTGTATCGCTCTACCATCTAACGAGTCGCGTTGCACAAGTTGCCATTCCGGTTACGGCTGGAGGGACAGCACTTTCGACTTCAGCTCCGAGCGCAATGTCGATTGCCTGGTATGTCATGACCAGACCGGCACTTACGAGAAGTTTCCGACAGATGCCGGCCATCCGGCCTACGAAAAAAAAGAATTCGGCGGTCGCATCTGGTATCCACCTGATTTGAGCTATGTGGCTCAGAATGTCGGTACTCCCAATCGGCATAACTGCGGAGTCTGCCATTTCTACGGAGGTGGTGGTGAAGGAGTCAAGCATGCCGACCTGGATGAGACCCTCGAACGTCCTACTCGCGACCTGGATGTTCACATGGACCGCGAGGGACTGAATTTCTCATGTATAGACTGCCATACGACAAAAGATCATGAGATCTCAGGACGATGCTACGCGGTTCCGGCCGCATCGGAAAGAGGGGCGTTTCCGCGCACGCCCGATGATAAACGGATCACCTGTGAATCCTGTCATACAAAAACACCTCACCGGCAGGCCAAGATCAATGATCACATAGACAAGGTTTCCTGCCAGGCCTGTCATATTCCCTATGCCGCCAAGAAGCGCTACAGCAAGTTCTGGTGGGACTGGTCGAAGGCGGGTAAGTTCGATGAAAACGGTGATATGATCGTCGAAAAAGACGAACATGGCAATATCACCTACCATACGATGAAGGGTGAATTCCGCTGGGACAGAATGACGGTGCCGGAATATGTCTGGTTCAACGGCTCGGCCAGCAATCATCTTGTCAGCGACCTGATCAATGATACCACAAAACCGGTCAGGATCAACCGTCTCCTGGGTGATAAAGATGATCCGGAGTCTCGAATCTGGCCCACCAAGGTTCATCGTGGCAAGCAGGTTTACGATCCGATCAATCGGACTTTGATCATACCCAAGTTGTTCGGCCCCAAAGGCTCGGGCGCGTACTGGAAAGATTTCGACTGGGTCAAATCTGCTCAAAAGGGAATGGATTACGTCGGATTGCCGTTTTCAGGAGAGGTCGGCTTTGTTGAAACCGAGATGTACTGGCCGATTACCCACATGATTTCACCCGCTGAAGACGCGCTCAGATGCCAGGACTGCCACAGCCGTGAGGGCCGGCTGGCACAGTTAGGCGGTTTCTATATGCCTGGCCGGGACGCTTTCGAGGGACTCGATTTCCTCGGCTGGGGTGTCGTGTTCCTCTCTGTTGCCGGAGTATTAGTCCATGCCGGCCTGCGAGTTGTCTTTAGCAGGAAAAACGACGACGATGATGAGCCGGATGAGAGCGAGGTCGAATCATGAAGAAGAGAGTCTTTTTATACAAACGTTTCGAACGATTCTGGCACTGGATGCAGGCCCTGATGGTGATCGTATTGCTCTATACCGGCTTCGAGGTGCATGGTACGTTCAATTTCATCGACTATCAACTGGCGGTTGACTTGCATAACACGGTGGTCTGGATTCTCCTGGTCTTGATTGCGTTCGCGATTTTCTGGCACTTTACGACGGGTGAATGGCGCCAGTACCTGCCCACCAAACAATACTTAAAAGAGATGATTCGCTATTACCTGGTGGGGATATTCAAAAACGAACCGCACCCTGCCGGAAAGACTGAGATATCGAAACTGAATCCGCTCCAGAGGCTGACATATCTGGGTTTAAAAGTGTTGATCTTCCCGGTTCAGATTATCAGCGGATTCGCGTATTATTACTATAATGATCTGGATGGTTTCGGGATCGGGATTCCACTGGGGGTGATAGCGTTCGTACATACCGGTGCGGCTTACCTGATGATGGCTTTCGTGGTGGCCCATGTTTACCTGACCACTACCGGGCATACGCCACTTTCGAATATCAAGGCCATGATTACAGGCTGGGAAGAGTTAGAGACCGATTCAGGAAAGCACAGGGGAGAAACAGCCAGCCTCAAGAGTTGACATATATCCCCAGATAAATGTACACTGACCCTTTCGATGTTGCGGCAGGCTGTTTACGGCCTGCCGCACGCTATATATCTATCAATGCTATCAGATTTGAGTGGTGAAGGTATGGAGCAATTAATTAGCCAACCCGCAGTTTCTTGAGAAATTCATTGACCTGAGGCCAGTTAACAACGTTCCACCAGTTATTGACATATTCACCGCGCCTGTTCTGATACTTGAGGTAGTAGGCATGTTCCCAGACATCAAGAACCAGGATGGGGTGGTCGACCCACTGGGTCAGTTTCTGGTGGTTTTCAGCCTGCAGTATGATCAGGCGGTCGTCGTCGGGACGGTAGCTGAGTATCCCCCAGCCGGACCCCTCGACAGATTTAGAGGCTGCTGAGAACTGGGCCTTGAAGGTCTCGAAGTTACCAAAGTCGGTATGAATTTTCTGTGCCAGCATACCTTCCGGTTGACCGCCACCGCCGTTGGAGGCGGGCGCCATAACTTTCCAGAAAATCGAGTGTAAAAAATGACCGGAGCCATGGAAGGCGGATTTTTTAGTCCAGTACTGCACCATGTCATAATCACCCCTGGCACGGGCCTTGGCGATTTCTTCCTCGGATTTGGTCAGGCCGTTGACATAGCCCTGGTGATGTTTGTCGTGATGAAGTCGCATAGTCTGTTCGTCGATGTACGGCTCCAGCGCGTTATAGGGGTAATCGAGAGGCGGGAGTTCATGGGCTGAAAGAATTCCCAGTGTTGGTGAACTGGTTTGCGCCTGCCCGCTTACGAAGGGTGTGCCCAAAAGTCCGGCACCCATCAGGGCACCTCCCGCACCTTTTAAAAAGTTTCGGCGTTCATTGTCCATATAATCTCCTCGCTTTTTAATCTGTTCGAGATGTCCAAAAGTAACCAGGTTGGTCTATAAAACAGTACGATGCTCCACAAAGTTCATTGTTTTTGGAGTCTGGTAAATTGATCACTGTCATACTTGATTGCTTATGGCTCAAAGAATTGAGCCTATCTGACGTTCTCGTGACAGTAGAAATTAGTTAACAAGTTGCAATTTAGTTTTTGACATCGATATTCGAATTGCTATTTTATGGTTGTACACCTTGAGAGTAATGCATCCTGGAATGACATCAATAGGGTAGATACCAGCCTTTAAACATGATGGTACAAGACAGATCCGATTGAATGTATAAACTGCTATAATTATTCTGGAGGGACTATGTATGCGAACAAGATGGTCAACAGCTTTACTTTTACCACAGCAGTGGTGTTTGTTATCATACTGCTGAGTTCTTCATCTATACTAACTGAAGGTGACGCTTCAGAAGTGATATTTGAACAGGCTTCTTCGAATCAACGGGTTTCCGCCGTTACAGTTTCGACATTTGAGGTTGAACAGGCCGATTTATCCGAGTCTGATATACCGGAGGATCTGCCCGCGACTTTATATCATGATCGGCAGGCGATAGCACGTTTGAAAGAGCAGGCCAATCGGGGTCAGCTGAGCTCCGAGGGAGAGCTGACTGTTGATGTGTCTTCCGGCAGTGATCGCGATAGAACTCTTGTCAACGAATACCCGGGGTTCAGCTATACCGGTTGGTTCCCGCCCGATCCGGTTTTGGCGGCAGGCAAGGAGCACCTGGTTTGCTGTGTTAATTCCGCCTTCGCTATCTATGACAAGGAAAACGGGGATCTGCTCTTCTCTACCACATTCGCGTCCTGGTTTTCAAATGTAAGTCCGCCAGGAAAGATTTTCGATCCCAAGGTGATTTACGACAACCACGAGGAACGCTGGGTGATACTGGCAGTCTCGCGCAATAATACTACAGAGGAAGCATCTTATATGATAACCATCTCCGATGATGATAATCCGCTTGGTACATGGTATCTGTATAACCTCGACGCTACTTTAAATGGATCAACTCCAACCGATACGTGGGCAGATTTTCCCGGCTTGGCTCATGACTACGAAGGTGCAATCTATATCACCTCCAACCAGTACGAATTTGGCGGCAGTTTCCAGTATTCGAGACTGCGCCTGTTGAAGAAATCAGAAATATACTTTGGTATTTCTGCCACCTGGCATGATTTCTGGAGTATGAAGAACTCAGATGGCAGTACCGCATTTTCAGTTAAACCGGCTGAAGTGATGTCGAGTCCTGTGGGCAACTGGCTGGTGAATACGGATGCCGGGGGTGGGGACTTCATAACCGTCTGGCGTTTGATTAATCCACTTTCGGCCACTCCGTCGCTCAGTCGTCAGGGCGATGTGGCTTCCGGTACCTATACTATTCCTCCTGATGCAGAACAGCCCGATGGTTACCCGGATATCAACACCAATGACTGCCGGGCCTTGGAGGTGATCTACCGGTTTGGCAATCTTTATTTTGCATTTACTGCCGGGCTTGACTGGGGCGGTGGCAATGTCAGAGCCGGCCTCAAATACTATCGTGTCAACAGTGCGACGCTGGATGTAGAACATCAAAGAAACTTTGGTCATCCCGACTTTGACTACTATTACCCGAAGGTTACTCCTTCTCGTAACGGCCAATGTGTGACCATGGTCTTTAACCGCTCCGGGGTCAGCGAGTATGCCGGCATACGCTATGTACTCGATTTCGAAAACAACAACTCCAGTGCTCTCTTGAAAGCGGGTGAAGGCCCCTATGAAAATGTCTATAACGGTCGCAACCGCTGGGGGGACTACAACGGTATCTGGGTCGATCCTGAGGACTATTCAATGTGGATGCATGCGGAATACGCTACCACTACTGACTACAAATGGGCCACCTGGATCGGAAGCGTCACCTGCGATCCTCCAGCCAGTATCACAAATGTACAGTTCACCCCTGAATCACCGTATTCACTGAATAATGGTGACAACGTTAATATTTCATTTGATTATTTCAATCCGAGAACCGATACCGTTATGATTTTTGGCAGACCTTATACCGATGGTCAATTGACCCCGGGTTACGGTGCCAGTGGATCGGCTTATTTCACCTACGGTTTTGGCTCAGGAAGCGACTTCTTTACGATTATGTCAGGCGAAACCGAGGTGGATTCTTTCCGGTACGTAATGAGGTCCAAAGACTACACAGATACACTGATCGATATGTTCATCCCCGTGAACTATTATTTTGGATATGAAAACGAGATCAAGAATGTCACACTCAATCCGCCATCGCCGAGCAATATGAGCTTCTACGAGCCGGTTGAAATAACTGTTGATGCGGAGATAAATACAACTAACGGAGCTGTAATACATGCCTGGCTCTTAGCTGACGGTTCCGGGCGCGCTCATGATAAGACTGCTCTGGAAATTCCCGGCGGCACTGTAACTTTAGCCCCCGCCGTGTCTGGAGGAACTACATATATTGATTCGATTTTTATCTACATATCTGAAAATGTTACTTCGAATACACTTGTGAGTATGTACATACCCGTGGAATACAACTATGAGTATTTACCCGCAAATCGAGACCTGGTCTATATATATGAAGAAGATACTGCACAGGCTAACGACTACGCCACCTTGTTAACTATGGTGGGTGAATTCAATGTCGATGTCGTCAGCGCAGGTGATGTTCTTGCTACCGATTTAACTGCCTACGATGCTATCGTACTCGGCAGGGATCTCAACAGCAGTGTCGACAGTCTGCTGGCGGCCGAAATCGACCAGGCGCACAGGCCGGTCATCGGAATGAGTTACGGTGGGGGACGCGTGTTCGATGAAATGCTGTCAACCGATCATGTGACGAGTTTGAACTCGATGGGAATACATGGGAACGCTAACGTTGTTCTGTATCAGCAGGATCACGAACTCTACGAGCATCCCTATTACCTCAAATCTTTTATCCCTGCGGATTCGATTGTAAAAATCGATAACTATATTGGTAATCGGAATATTTACGTGCCCGAGCCTCAGCTCGATCTAAACTTGTTTGGCAGAAATACGGAATCAGGCTTGCACTACTTGATGGCACAGGAGGACACAAAATATTTCTTCTGGGGGAGTTCATCCTCAATGGATTCGTTGACACAATGGGGACAGTTCCTGTTAGTCAATACGATAAACTACATGCTGACCCAGAAACCTATATGCGGTGACAATAACCATGATGGGGAGATCAATGTCTCCGACGTGATTCATGAGGTCAATTATATTTTCCTGGGTGGACATTGCCCGCATCCGTTCGAAGTGGGAGACTGCAATTGTGATGGGATGGTGAATGTCAGCGATGCCTTCTACATTGTCAATTACATCTTCCAGGACGGTACCAGGCCATGTGATACTGATGGTGACGGTACACCGGACTGCTGACTCTGTTAAGTTAATTGTGAAAACCCGCTTCGCTAACTGGAGCGGGTTTTTTTTGAGGCATTAGAGTCCCAGCATCTTGATTTCGTAATCGAATTTGGAGGGTTTGAGGCGGATCAACCAGCCATCGCCATATGGATCCTGGAGCGTGCTGTCGGGATCATCGAGCACTTTCTGATTGACATCGATAACCGTCCCGGAGAGCGGGGTGACCAGTGAATGAGATTGCAGGTCAGAAGAGAAGACCTGTAGAAGGACACCTCCCTGGCGAAGTTCATCGCCCTGTTCGGGAAGCGAGACTGTCTTGATCTGCCCGACCGTGTGCAGGAAGGTGCGCTTGACGCCCAGAAGCACTGTTCCATCCTCCTGAGTCATCAGCCAGCTGTGATCGCCGATAGTCTTGAATCCACTTTTTTCGGGCTGGCTGGAATCTGTCTTGGCCGCACTGTCATCATCATCGACCGATTCATTCTCATCTTTTGACCGCACAAGTTCCGCGGCCCGATGGAGTACTCCCAGGAGTTCTTTTTTGGTAAACGGTTTGGCGATATAGTCGAACGCGCCCAGTTGAGTGGCCTGCAGGGCGGTATTAATGGTGGCATAACCGGTAACCATGATGATCGGCAGATCGGGATGATCTTCCTTGACCATCGACATGAACTCGAGCCCGTCTATATCCGGCATCATCAGGTCGGTAAGGATTATATCTATCTTGTGCTGGTCTATCTTTTCAAGAGCCGGGCGTACCGCCAGGCTTGTGAAAACCGTAAAATTTTCCTTGCGCAGATGCTTTTTGACGCTGTCTAAAACGATCTGTTCGTCGTCAACCACCAGAACATTCAAACTGCGTTGCATAGCTTTCTCCTGTTTGTTTTCATAAGCATCCTCAAGTTTCCACTATGGGAAGGATTATCTTGAATATCGCACCGCCGTTGTCGGCCATGTCGATTTCGATCGTGCCCTTATGACGTTCTATAATACCCCAGCTGACTGCCAGGCCGAGACCGTTGGTGCCCTTGGTTGAAAAAAACGGCTCGAATATTTTGTCGATCAGGTTCTCCGGTATTCCCGGGCCGTTATCCTCGACCTCGATTATGGCCCTGTTGTGGCGTCGATCATAAATAGTCGAAAGGTGTATTTCCCCCTTGCCCTTCATCGCATCGGAGGCATTGAGCATCAGGTTTAGAATCACCTGTTGCAGTTGTTGTGGATCGCCGGAGATATCCACCATGTTTTCATCGATTTTCTTCCTGATTGCAATATTACGAAACTGCGGAAGCCGTTCAACCAAAGACAGTGTCTGCTCGATGATCTGGTTGGGATTTACCTGTATCAGGTGGGGAGCTTCCTGGCGTGCGAAATCCAGCAGGTTCCTGACGATGTCTCGGCATCGGATGGTCTCGCGGATGATGACGTTTAAATCTTCGTTCATCGGGTCATCTTCCGGAACTTCCTCGGCCATGTCTTCGGCGTATGATAAAATACCTGTTAAAGGGTTGTTGATTTCATGTGCCACGCCGGCCGCGAGCTGTCCCAGCGCTGAGAGCTTGGAGGACTGGATTAACTGGTCACGAAGTTCGCGCTCGGAGGTGACATCTCGCATAATCGTGCAGACACCCTGGACCTGCCCTTTGTAGTCGTTGAGTGGGAAACGCACTGTCTGGAAATGATGATCGCGCCCGTCGATATTGATGACTTCTTCATAGGTGCGATGACATTTGCAATCGATCACTTCCTGGTCGTGATGCTGAATCGTCTGGGCCAGGTCATGGGGCAGGATTTCTTCGGCCTTTTTGCCGATAAAATCATCCGGCCTGTGGTCGAAGGCGCTTGCTGTGACCGGGTTGACGATTATGTACCTGCCGTCAAGGTCTTTCATCGAAATCCAGTCATTGGCCGAATTGATGAAGCTTCGAAAGCGTTCCTCAGCGGTTTCGACCTCACGCCTGAGCTTGACCTGCTCTGTGATTCGATGCCAGGTCGCCAGGATCGCCTGCGGATTGCCATCGGAATCCAGAAGAGGCTTGCGGGTCACCTCCCAGTGGGTTTCATCCGGGGGAGGTGTCATCCAGATCGAGGTAAATGAATCAGCCTGATTCAGGGTCTCATCCAGGATAGCTGTGTCATCCCGGCAATGCTTTTCGAAACTCGTCCCGGCAAACATTTCCGGACAGGTTTTCCCTACCGCCTCCGAGGGAGGCAGACCTACGAACTTGCTGAAATTCTGGTTGATTCGGATCGCTTTCTTGTCTTTGTCAAGTACCACCAGAAGCTCGGGGATGTTGTCGACCAGTTGCTGTAAGAAATGACCTTCCTGTTCGAGTTTTTGCTCAAGTTCAGCCAGTTCCTCGATCTTGCGGTTCTGTTCTTTTTGGGCATTCAGGAGGTCCCAGAAAATACGCGCAAAAGTATGGTCGATCAGCTTGACACCGGGCGGACGACTGCGCTGAATCTTCTCCAGCACATCATCTCTGCCGGTCAGCTCGATAATTGTGGCAACCTCCGGAATAGCGATCGCCTTGATCATGTCGGTCGTGGTTTCAATACCCTGCTCGCGGGCAAATATCATTCCAGGTGCCTCCGGATCGGGATCCATCACGCAGACGATATTGAAGGTGAGCTCCTTGAGGAAACTTCCGCTGGTGAGTTCTATGATTTCCCGGCAGGCACGGCCCCCACCGATAATGACAGTTTTCATATCAAACCCGGCTTCTTACTGAATTTCTATCTATAATCTATAATTTCAAGCCGTCATCGCAAGGGAAAGTCCTGATCCAGCATACGGTAATAATCATCCATCAGGTCACTCAATGTATAATAGACCTTGCGAGGCCGGATCGTGAAATGATTCAAAATAGCGCTCAGGCTATCGGGGATATACGGGTAGAGCTTCTGCAGGTTCATTATCCTGTACTCGTAAAAAGCTGATCCATCTTCCGGAACAAGGCTGTTTTTGGCTTCATCGGTAAACTCCTTCGAGCGCATTACCTGTTGAAAGGAAGTGATGCCCTTACCGACTGCGTAGTTGAGAATGTTACCGATACTCCATGTGTCAAAGTCAGATACATTCTGCTTGAGATCGAAATCTATCCAGCGATATTGCCCGGTTTCAGGTTCGATGATGATATGGTCATTGCGAATATCGCCGTGACAGTATTTGTGTTCGTGCAGAAAACTGATAGCATCGATTGCAGCTACCAGGTTGTAAAGGATGCGTGGCAGATCTTCATGGAAATACTGCTCATGAGATTTGGAGATGGAGTGGATGTAGTTGAAAAAAGTCTGGCCGGGTATAAAGTCGATCACCCGTACGTTATTGCCCTTTTCGTCATAAGTCGTGTAGCCCTGCATGAATCGGCGATCGCCTTTTACCAGTTCAAGGACCTCACCTTCCTTTTCCGGACTCCGGTAGCAATGGATTTTGAAGATGCCGATATGGGCGAAAAAGTCTTCGTGGAAAACCGTCTTGATAATCTTCTGTTCGCCGGTTTCGAAGTCATACGCTGAAAAGACCCAGTACTTGGGCTGACCGCCGATTCCGAACCTGGTTTCATGCTTGTTTCCCCGTACCACGAAATCACGGCCATCGAGGCGGATTATATCCCCCCGCACGATTCTCATCCAGTCGGAAGTGTCAACCACAATCGAGGGTGTATCGATGTAGCGCCAACCGGTCAATTCGATAATGCGTTGTTTGAGTCGCTCTAGATCAGTCATAAATACTTACATGTAATATCGGCACCATTCAAAGTTCGTCTACAATTTCATTTATCAATAAAATCGGACAATGGGTAGTATACAAAATTTTCATAAAATTGCGTCATTGTTTATGTCTGTTAAATAACTCGCAATAACACTTGCGCATTTTGAGCATATGCTTATAATGGTGTCTGTACATGAGGAGGTGATTAGATGGTAAAACGAGACCAGGGTATTATGGGACCCGGCGGAAAATGTGTCTGTATCCGGTGTGGATTTGAAAAACCTCACCAGAAGGGCAGTCCCTGCCGTGAGGAGAAATGCCCCGAATGTGGCATCCGGCTGTTCAGGGAAGGCTCACCGGAACACCAGAAAGTAATGGCTAAGAAAGCCGAGAAGGACAAATAGTTGACCGCAATAATTTAGTTTGAGCGGAGTTAATTCGTCTCTTGAACTGCTTATTTTTTTCTGATAAAAACCGCCTCTAATTGAGGCGGCCTTTTTACGCCGGTTTTTTATGGAGATAGTATCTTTTTAAATTGTAACATCGAGTTAACGGTCGTTTTCATGTCGGTCGGGCTGCCGATTTTGAGCTTGTCCTTGCGCTTGTAATAATCCAGGCAGGTCCCACAGCTGAGGATTTCAGCTCCCTCCTTTTCGAAGGCCTCCAGGCTGTCCAAAACCTGCGAGCCTTCGGTGGTCAGAAATATGCCCGAGTTCATGCATACGATTTTAGCGGGAATCCGTTCAGATTCGAGAATCATCTTGAGGTAACTCTGCATCAGTTTCTCACCCAGGTCGGGTTCTCCGTCTCCGATCGTTGATGATCCCAGAAACAGCATTAAATCGCTTTCGATAGCCATTATAGTCCTCCTGTGGATGTATTATTTATTCTTGTGACAGAAGCATATCGTCGCCAAATAATTTGTACATACGTGCGAATTTCGGTTTTAGAGCTTTGACCGCCTTTATCACTTCTTTTTTGTTTCCTGTAACGATTGCTGTTTTCATGGTATTTAGAGCTTTACTGTGAGCTTCGCGGTAGCTTCTGAGTGTCTCGATCTTTTCAGTATCGAATGAGTACAGGGACGGGTCGAAGTCGGCAATCAGGACTGCCTGCCAGCGTTTCTGAGCTTCTGCAGTTAGATCGCTGATGTGCTCCAGGTCGATTTCGTTGAGACGATCGCCGTATTTCAACTGCACACTTTCAAGAAGCCGGACCATGATGCCGTGATAGGAATTGAGGTAGTCTATGTAGTACTCGAGATTCAACTCGTTTCTCAGACTCGTCATTGGCATTTTGGCCTGCTCCAGAAGTTCATGAGCGGCGATCGGATTTCCCTCCGCCTCCAGTGCGCCCGCTGAGCTTACGAAGAAATTCTCGACCAGATCAAACAGGTCCTGCCAGGTCTGGCTGTCAGTATAATCGTAATGATTTGACCTGAAAACCGCCCAGGTGGACAGCAGGCTTTCGAGAGCGAGTTTGGATTTATCGAGCTTTCCCATATCCGTCAGTGCCAGTGAGGCGATGTACGCCTTATCGAGGGCAATCATATCCATAACCAGCGGGATTTCATCTGCATCGTATAGCTTGTCGAATACATAACCGCCTTTTTCAGCACCCCAGACTTGCATACCGGCAGAATCGAAACCTCGATCCCAGCTGGTCAGGTATTCATTGGTCAAAAACACCTCGCTTTCGGCGAAACTGGCTCCCCGAAGTGTCGATTCGCAGGCTTTTTCCTCGGTACTGCCATGGAAAGCGGAATCTCCCAGCGGATGTAGCCTGATCTCGCATCCCTGCCTGAGGATCAATGAATCAGGATTCAGTTTCTCGAGAGGAATTTCATCTTTCCACGCTCCAGCATAGGTGAGAGGATCGGGCAGTTCATAGACCGCGCTCTCGTACGTCGTGTCATCTATCCTGCTCACCCGGTAAACTCGCTGGCGGTATGGTTTCTGATGATACTCTGAGACTGCCTGCTCGACATACAGCCAATGCGCGTCAGAGCGATGACGCCAGACCGGCACCATCTTGAGGCGGATATCGTAATAGCTGGAATCCTCGATCGACTGACGGTAGCTCGAAAACGATCCGCTCATCCACGATGTCAGGCGTGCCAGATCGCTGTCTATCTTGACGGCTTGCTTCTGCTCTGCATCTGATGCGCAACCAGAAAATATGATCGTGAAAACCAAAATTGTAACTGCAATTATACTGGATTTCATTATATATCCTCCCCTGGTAAAACTAATTGCGTTTTTTTGCGGTCAGAATATAACAGAGCGGAAGGAGTTTGTCATCCTCCAAATGACCAAAGCAATTGGAAATGTCATGCGGGTACTCATGAAACGCGTTAATCTCGAAACCGCTGGCTATGACAGTATTGAGGATTGTCGACAACTGGTGAAAGAATTCATAGCTGACATGGGCGTCATATGACTCGTTTCCGTAATAATCGATACCAGACGTGTCTTCATAGATTTCGTCGCGAAAATATGAATACGATATTTTGAAAGGATTTCTGGGATCGTATTCCGGTTCGTCATCGGTGGCAATCATGTTTAAAAACGGATGGCTTTCATAGATCATCAGGATGCCCCCGGATTTGAGCATTTTTGCCACGATTGCGAAGAAACCCCGCAGGTCAGGAAGCCATGGCAGTGCTCCAATGGTGATATAGACCAGATCAAATCTATCATGCCAGCTCGATTCGATATCGTATACATCGATACGAACGAATTCGCAATTTGCTTTCGATATCTCGGCCAGTTGCTTTGCTTCATCGATCGCCTCATCGCAGATATCGAAACCGACACCCGATTTCGCGCCGAGGTTGACAATCGAAATCAGTTCCTGCCCGTTGTTGCAACAGAGATGAGCCACCGACCTGCCGTCAAGACCGATTTTATTCAACATCTCGGTCTCATGTTTATCCAGAGTCGAATAGCCGCTTTCTTTGAACTTCACGTGAGGGTCGAGCGGTCTGTTTTTCTGATGATAAGGCATGGCCTGATTCCAGGCAATGCGATTAGCTTCGGTATATTTCTTGTAATCCATTATTCCACAACTATGATTTCAACATCTGCTATATATATCTGGCTTCGGTCGCGGTTTTCGAGAAAGTTTCTGAGCATAAAATCAAGATCCGGTTCGACCACCTGGTCGTATCTTGTTTGACCGTCGACTACGATGGTAATTTTGTGATCGGGATTGAACAACTCTGGATTCACCCTGATCCCAAGCCTCAAAACGCGCGAGGTCTCGATTTCAATCCGGTTTGCGACAGCTTTTGCCCGGGTTAGGCCGGATTCGCGCTTGTAATCGAACAGGGGAAAGTGGTCGATTTCCGGCAGTTGGCCAGAAAGCTCAACTTCTTCACCATTTCTCAGGACAATCAAGTTTACTGAATCGCCACGGTTGACAGTCCTTTTGAAATTATCCAGGTCTTCCATTTTGACGATATCCGCCTGGTTAGCCTGAATTATTATATCGCCGGACTCGAGCCCCGCGCTGGCGGCGAAAGTCTCTTCATCGACCACCTGGTCGACCGCAACACCTTCTCCTTCATATTCCCAGAGAGGCATAAATCCGATCACGATCCGCTCATCGGTCATCTCTATATTGTAAACTTCATGCCAGTCCGGGTTTTCGCCCATGAATGTCTCTTTGATATCCAGCCACATCAACTGACCATAGTTCGTGTCAGCGGTTTCCCAGATCAGCTCGGTCGGATAAGGATCACGCACATGAGTGCTCAAAAACCTGTCAATAATCGGCAGGACTTCTTTTTCGTAGTCATCGATATTATGAGTCCCTTCGAATTCATGGTAGAGGATATCGGCGCCGGCCGAGAGCGCCAGCTCGATAGTCGGCTTCATCGTACGGGTCGGGTAGAGCTCGTCCTCGTCGGTCGTAACAGCATAGATCGGACGGTTGCGCAGGTTGATCGGATAGAGATGGTAATCTCCCGCCATACCGGCAACACCCATATGACCGTTGAGGGCGATAAAGGCGGCATAGTCGCTGGCCTTCAGCATAGCGTGAGAAAACGAGGCCGAGGCACCATCGGAAAACCCACCCAAATAAACCCGGTTGTCATCCACATTGTATTCTCTCTTAACCGTGTGAATCTGGTTTTCGATATTGGCCATCCCGACTTCATCCCACCAGGTCGCGCCCATCTGGCCAAAAGGCCAGAGCGCCAGCCAGCCATTGTCACGGGCGATAATGCCGAACTCATGATCACGCGCGTAATCCAGCTGGGTAGAAAAAATCTCACTGCGGCTCACTCCGCCATGCAGGATCACAAACAGCGGTGTCGGCTCTTTGGGATCATAGGTTTCGGGTACATAGAGAACATAGGGACGCATCTTACCATCGGCGCATTCAATTTCCCGCAGGAAAAAATCACCCTTTTCGGCGGGTTCGAATTCGATGTTCTCGAGATAAGCTTTTACTTCCCACCAGTCTGGATCAGCAGAGACTACACTCGCGATCAATTCATCCGTCTCTGCGGGATTGTCAGATTTTATCACTTGATCCAGGTCGCTTTGCCAGTCGGCCATCAGTGTCAGCGACAGGCCAAGTATCAAACATAATGCGGTAATTAGTTTTCTCATGCAGAACTCCCCCCGATAACATTAATTACAACTCGGTTTTTAGTTTATACCGGATCAGTATCAGAGCAGATTTCCTTTCGCTACCAGGATCACTTTGCCACCGACTTCTACCCGGATTTCACTATCTTTGTAAGCAGATCTCAGATACAACAGGGAAGGGCGCTTGATTTCATAGCCCTGCTCGACGCGGATATCGATCTCTTCGGAATCGAAATAATCGTACTTGACCAGATAACCTGCAAGGCACCCGTTGGCCGAACCAGTAGCCGGATCCTCCGGGACACCGTAGTAGTCAGCGAACATACGCACGTTCAGGTCGTTGTTGTCAGTGTATGTTTCCGGACAGAAGAGCAGGATCGCCCTGCCTTCCAGTTCATCCACCATCGACATGAATTTAGAGAGATTGATATGTGCCCGTTTGATAGCTTGCAGTGATTTCAAGGGCGCAATAATAAACGGCGTACCAGTCGAGACTTCCTGAACCGGGAAACGGCTGTCGAGATCCTCGGTGTGCAGGTTGAGACATTCAGCCACCCTGTCGTGGTTGAGCACATGGCGAAAAACAGCCGGATTCTGGCGCATCCAGATCACCTCGCCGTCCGAGCCGAAACTTACCGGAATCTGCCCGGCTTTCAAGTTGAGCTTGATTTCATCACTTTTTACCATCTCCATCTCGTTGCGGATAATGTAAGCTGTTCCCAGTGTCGGGTGGCCGGCAAAGGGGATTTCCTCGGCCGGGGTGAAGATACGTACATCGTAACCGCCCTCGCGTTTATCCTCGGACAGTATGAATGTCGTCTCGGAATAGTTCATCTCGAGCGCGATGGTCTGCATCTCATCGGTTTTCAGATCACCCGCATTGCGAAAAACCGCCAGCTGGTTGCCAGCGTATTTACTTTCAGCGAAGACATCCAGAATGTAGAATTCCAGGTTTTTCATGACGTTCCTCCCACTGCCTGTCTTGATGAAAGTACAACATAATTGTTGCACCTGAAAAGAGCTAACCTATTTTATAAAAATATATGGAAAAGCCCCGAAAAATTGTATCTGCCGGTTATGATAGGATCACGGAGATATACGCGCGCGAGCGTGATCTTTTTGATAATCGGGAAATACTCAAAAAGTTTTCTGATTTCCTTCCTGATCATGCCGAGGTCCTTGATCTCGGATGCGGTTCGGCTTTACCAGTCGGTAGGTATCTCGTTGAATGCGGGTATACTTATACCGGCGTAGATATTTCCTCCTCGATGCTGAAGCTGGCGCGCGAAAACCTGTCTGGTTCAAAGTTTTTCCTGATGGATATCACAGAGCTTGATTTTGAGCCTGAAAGCTTCGATGGTGTGACCGCATTTTATTCAGTTTTTCATGTCGAACGAAATCTTCACGATCGCCTGTTCACCAGCCTGCATACGATCTTGAAGCCGGGGGGATGCATACTTTTCAGCCTGGGTAACAGCGACTGGGAAGGGGTGGAGGATTTCCACGGAGTACCGATGTTCTTCAGTCACTATGAACCGTATTATTACATAAATCTAATGAATAGGCTGGAATTCGAGATCGAGTACCAGCAGGAAATTGAGCAGAACGGTGAGACCCATTTCTGGATCATTGCCCGCAAGAAACAGCTTCTACTTTTTGATTTCTGAATTTTGTTTGCGATCGAGTACTTCCCTGACAGCAGTTGCCAGAGATTTAAGTGTGAGAGGCTTGCGCACATAGGCCCCGGCTCCGAGCTTTAGTGCGACTTCGGCCCGGACGCGGTCGGAATAACCGGACACAATTATAGCTTTTTGCGAGGGGTTGATTTGAAGCGCGCGCCTGAAAGTCTCAGCGCCGTCAATTCCGGGCGGCATGATCAAATCCAGTGCCAGAAGATCGAACGAATGTTCACCCAGGAGCTTGAGTGCATCTTCCCCGGAAGGGGACACGGTTACTTTATAGCCCAGTTTTTCTAAAAGCCTGAGTGTGACATCGCGCTGGATTTCATCATCATCGACTACCAGCACCAACTCACTGCCACCGGGGATATCATCGTCTCTATCTAGTTCTTTGGTTTCCCTTGTGATCGGCAGGTAGATGTAAAAACTGGTGCCTTTACCAACTTCGCTTTTCAGGTCGATGAATCCATTATGATCCTGGATTACAGCGTGAACTACACTCAGTCCGAGGCCCGAGCCACGTTTTTTGTCGGCTGTTTTCGTAGAAAAGAATGGATCAAAAATGTTGTTGATAATATCCGCCGCAATCCCGCATCCGGTATCGGAAATGGTCAGCTTGACGTATTCACCACGAGGCACTTTGCCATACTTCTTGGAAATATCCTCTGCATAGTAGTTTTCGGTTTTGATCGTCAGACAGCCTATCTCCTGCATCGAATCCAGAGCGTTGGAAGTCAGGTTTGATATAACCCTGGTGATCTGAGATTTACCGCCCTTGATATTCATCAGCTTGCTGTCGAGCTCTTTTTCGACTGAAATGGTATCCGGCAACGGATATACCTGACCGATTACATCGAGAACGACCTCATTGAGGTTGAGAGGTTCCTGGATATAATGCGCGCGCCGTCCCAATGTCAAAAGCTGTTGATTAATCTCGGCCATATGCTGGGCGGCCTTTTCCATATCATCGAGAAATTTTGTGCCTGAACTACCCAGGGGCAAAGACTCCCGTACAAAACCGGGGTAGGCGATCATCGGACCCAGCAGGTTGTTAAAATCATGGGCTACCTGCCCGGCGATCTTGCCGGCTGTTTCGAGTCTCTGGGCACGGGAAGCGATCTCCTGCAGTTTGCGGGTCTCGGTGATATCCATCATGGCCGCCACGGTTCCGATAAAACCACCCCGCCTGTTAAAGCGTGGTGTAACCGAAATCAGCACGATACGCTGATTATCCCGGATCGTTTTGAGCCTGAGCTCGTACTGAGAGCTGTGACCTTCCTTGCGCATCAAAGTCTGTGCTTCGACCATGTCGATCTGGTCAGCAGGAATGAAGCGGATGAAATTCTCGCCGATAAGTTCAGAAATCGAGTCTGCCTCCAGAATTTTGGCGAAGGCAGGATTGCAGAACTGAATGATTTCGTCTTCATCGAGCATGACCATCCCTTCCATGACCGAGTGGAACAGCTCATGGTAGCGCATCTCCGATTCCCGGAGCGCTTCCTCGATCTGCTTGCGGTCGCTGATGTCGCGGTCGATGCAGTTGTAGCCGATAATTTTCCCGGTCTCGTCACGTGTTGCGACCATGCGTGACAATATCCAGTGCCAGTGACCACGCTTGTCGCGAATTCGATACTCAGTTTCAAACGAGGGTACACCTTCGGGATGCCTGCTGAAAAACTCCTCTGCCGTCTTGACATCTTCCGGGTGTACTATCTTACGCCAGAGTTGGGGATCTTTGTTGAACTCCTCTATTGTATAGCCTGTAATTTTAGCATTGGCTTCGTTCAAGAGCGCCAGCGAACCATCCAGTCCCTGAAAATACACCATGTCATCGACATTCTGGATGAAACTCGTAACTCTCTCCTCAGCCTGAAGCCTCTCCTTTTCAGCCTGAATCCGTCCAATCACCCTTCCCAGTTGACCGACTATGGCTTCCAGGGCGTGACGATTGCTGCGCGGGATTGAGTGGATGCTGTGGGAACTGAAATTGATCAGGCCTGACGCACGCCCGTCATGCGTAACCGGCAGAACCGCGACCCAGGTTAGGCCTTCACGCTTTTCTTCTGTGCTGAATGTATCTTCAAGCTGAGGTTTACTATAATAAACCGATTTTCCCATCTTAGCCAGCCGGGCTCGATTGGAATCTGCATCGAAATAGCTGTTGGCTTGCACAAATTCTGCGGATATCCCACGCTGGTACACAAGTTGCAGATCACCCGTTTTGTCATCGATTATATAGAAGCCACCGCTGTCAATACCCCGGATTTTAAAAGCGCTGTCGAAGACCGCCTTGTATGAATTTTCGAGACTGCTGAGAGCGCTCAGCTTGACACTCAAATCCCGTTGCAGGCGCAAAAGCATTTCCGCGTTTTTACGATCGGTGATGTCAACCACAGAGGCCTGAGTCGCGGGACGACCGCGGTAGATAATCCGGGAAGCAAAGTTCTCCAGATATATGACTGAACCATCCGGACGCAACGCTCGATATTCATAGTGGCTGGGTTGTTTTTCGCCCCGCTCACGACCGTTGATTATCCTGCGAATTCTTTCGCGGTCTTCCGGATGCAGTAAGTTGATATTTTCCTCAGGAGTCATGGCGCACAGTTCGCTGGCGGTTCGACCGAAGATTTCGCACAGACGGGGATTGACGAATTTAATCACGCCTTGCTGGTGAATCATGTAACCGTGCAGGCTGTTTTCGATCGCCTGGGTGTAGATTTCCTCCGCCTGTCTGCGAACCAGCGCGTTGCCCAGCAGGTCGGCGCAGATCTTCAAGTAACGGATCGAATCTTCTTCCCAGCGCTGTTTCCGCCGGACTGTGTCCAATCTCAGAAAACCGATCATATCATCTTCTGAAATCAGGGGCACCATCAGAGCTGATTTTACATTCTGAGCTGCAAGATGATCATATTCATTTTTGGCTGTTTCAGGCAATTCATCCAGGCTGTTGATCACCAGGGTCTCTTTGTTTTCGACATATTTCAAATAGTAAGGGAAGCTGTCAATATGGATTCCCTGGACCTGGTCAATCAGGGGGGAAAAACCATCCTGGGTCCATTCATGGGTACAGTCCACGATGGTGCCGTCATCTCGAAACAGGTTTATGTATGTATGATCGACTGCAAAGTATTTGCCGATCTCGCGCAGGGCGATGTTAATGGTTTTATCGATTGTGCTGTAAGTCAGGTTAATCATCCGGCTGGAAAGATCCGCCAGCATCATTTCGAAATCCCGGCGACGGCGAAGTTCGGCGCGCAGATCATACTCCTGCGTGCAATCACGAATTCCGACTACGATCAGCTCTTGTGAGAGTTCATTCGCGACAGCAACCGGAGTTATCTCGAGCATACGCTGGTTGCGGCCGTCATTGCGCAGGTTGATATGCTGATTTTCAGTTAGCAGTTTCGAGCTCATCTCTTCAATACTGATTCGATTTGAAGATAGATCATGCAGAATCTGAAACAGGTTAGCCTGATAAATTGAAGAGCTGTCATCGAGATGTAGAAATGTCCGCAGGCCAGGATCAACAGTTACTATCGTGCCGTCTTTTTTACAGACACACATTCTCCAGCCGAAGTTGTTAAAAGCCGACCGGTACAGCTTTGCTATACGGCTGGCTTCAGTTGTCAAGTTTGAATTAGTAGACATCTGTCATTTACCGTGGGTGGTCCCGTCTGTTAACTTACATCAATATAAATGAATCCTAAAATGAGCACAAGATAGCAATAACTGTTTTTCAAATTCATTTAACGTTTCGGTAAGCTAATCCTTACAATCTGATTACGTAACATGTTCTTAAATGGCGTCTAATATATGATTATCGGCACTTCTCTTTAAATATTTGTCGGAAAGCCTTATAGAAAGATATTGCAGTAATTCAAAAACAATGTCTGGATTTTTACATGATTACCTTTCGGCGAATGAGCCATCAGTATAGCACATTGCATTGCCGTGCAGGGCATTGCAGTTCAAAATCTGCGAGTAAGGTCACTTTTCCATGACAGTCCCGGTGAATCGGTTTGTCCCTGAGGGTTTCCCCAATTTCAGCTATAAGCCTGTCACACCCACGGGTGAAATGCTCGGAAAATCCGGGGTCACCCACTGGTTTCTCGTCAGTTACGACCTCCCTTTTGAGCACTCGCTATCTCACTTAAAGACCGCTGTACAACGAATTACGAAAAAAACGAGCTTTTCCGATGACCTCACAGCAGTCATTTTTGAGGTCTCTTAGTAATGCCATTTTTCCCCCTTTTTGAGTCTGAATTGACCCCCTGGTAGGTCAAAATCAGCCTCTAAATAATGTGTCCGATTTTTTCCATTTTACGTTATTTAATATAGAATGAGGCAGAAAACCTCCCGGCGCGAACGGGACATCGCGCTGAATGTGTAAACCTACTTAGGGGGCCTTATGAACCTGCAGGAAGTCAAGTTGTCCTTTACCAACACGCCCGAGAATTTCGAGTTGGTACCGGACTGCCTGGTTGCAATTTTCGATCGGGCCGGAATAGCTTTTGACGACAGTCGGCAGCTTCTGGTACTGATCGACAAGCTGATCAGCGAGCGCAGTACGACCTACGATCTCAACCATCACGAACTGGCCGAGATCCTGGTTTCGCTCGAAAGCGGACAGCTCACACTCAGTATCTCTCTGCGCGGAAGGGTCTTTTCCTCCGGAAAAAAGGAGATGCTGATTGAGATCTTTCGAGAAGTCTGCGACACTTGCCTGATTTCATCCGAACCGGGAGCGGAGGTGATTGTGATCAGCAAAGTACTGAATAAGTAGGATTTGATGCGGGGGAGCGCAGATATATAAACGCAGTCGGCCGGATCCAACATTCCGGCCGACTGCCATCGATAGGGTAATACAGAGAATCGCAAATTCCCGTCTTTATAAAACCGCAGCTATCTAAAAGTTAAATATCAATGATGTCTGGGCGCGCAGGTTGGAGACTTCGTCGAAACTGTCAGCACCCTGCTTGTATTCCGTGGTCCAGTGCGAAAGCTCAAAACCGATCGCGGCCTGGGGAATAATCGCGTACTTGATATTGCCGAATATGCTCAGGTTCTGGGAGCGATCACCGACCGAAACGTCATCGGAATCCGGATTGTCCAGGCCGGCACCAGCTGAAAGCTTGACTTTGGGCGAAACCTGGGCCCACAATGAGCCCCATCCGCCGAAGCTCTGGACACCGTCGATGGTGCTGTTGTTGAGAATACCGCCCATATAGGACTGCATATTCTGACCGCTGTAAACTTCGCCAGACAGACCGAAGCCGTTTTGGGAAGCGAACATAAAGTGACCGACGACCGCCCAGCTTTCGTAGTCCTGGTTGTTGCCCTGGTTGGTTTCGGCCTTAAGTGTGCCGTAGAGACCGGAAACACCGACTCTCATATTGCTGTTTGTGAACTCGCTCTGGACATCGAGACGGCCCTGGAAAGTCGGGATACCGGCATCAGTACCGTCATCGGAGCCCTCGGAGGTCTCGCCCGCGGCCAGAGTGAAAGTCGGGGTCAGGTCACTGCCGATAGTCCGGAAGAAACCGCCCGCCATGGTGACATCGGTGCTCTGCCCGGCCTCGAAAGTATGCCACAGGCTTACTTGCGGACGACGGTAACCGGTGTTACCGCATCCCCACAAAACCGGGTAGTTGAATGTCGACGGATTCAGAGGTGAGATCAGGTCCCAGGTCTGTCCGGCCATTAGCTTGGTGTTGCCGAACTGTATCGAAAAGTAGGCATGGCGCAACTGGAGCATCGGCTTGTTCTGGGCAACTGTTCCACCGGATACGCCGGCATACAGGTCGAACTCGATGTTGCCATTGACGGCAGTATTGTTATCAGGCTGACCATTGAGCTTGACACCGAAACGGGTCTGGTTGGCGGTCATATTGAATTGTTCGTCATCCTCACCGTACTCCTGCGGATTGACCCACATCGAGAAATTGCCGTGGCTGGTGAGGTTTTGATCATAGGAACCGTCCAGCTTGATATAACCGTACCAGTTCAGGTCATAATCCTGCTTGTCACCGGCAAATGCCGAAGCGCACAACCCCAGGCTGAATACAGCCAGCATGAAAACTGTTAATACGTTCCTCTTCATTTTCATATCTCCTTTTTACAAAAATAATGTGCGTTGACATAAATTCGATCAGTAACCTGCGATAATCCCTCCTTTTTACGCGGTCGGAAATTAGACTATACTAATTACATTCTGCTGTTTGAGAATCTCGTACGTTTCGTCAGCACCCGAACCGGCTCAAGACGACTGCGCCTGTGAGCGAGGCGGTCGATAAGCCTGCGGATATTGAGGACAAGGATTTTAATAGATATTGTGATATTCGCGGTGATCATCTTGTCCATCTCCCTTTCAACTATTAATGATGTGGTACTAAAATATTATCATCTCTGCCTCAACCGAACGGAACTTCATGCAAAATATTACCCGATGTGGTTCAAGGCATTATGTTGCTGTTCTTATCGGTTCAGTATCAGGGATTTTTAGTCAATCTCTTCAAGGTGCGCATTTTTCGGACACCTGCGGTTACCATCGGCTCATGTTACATTGAATCGGTTTCGGGATGAAACGTAAAAAATGTCCTTGCTCGAAATTTAATGAAACTTTATATTTACTCCGCGTAAATACTTGTAATTGTTGATTTACCGAGAGGAGGCGTGATTTTATGTTGAAAGATGCTGTGCAGAGAGATGGAACAGTCATGCCTCGGATCGGAAGTTGATCAAATAATCATCTTTTTTTAAAACCAATCCTCAACTATTTCGACCGCGTCGCGACTGTTTCTTAATAGTCCAGTAGTGCGGGTAGTGTTTTACTACCGCATATATTCAAATAACAATAGACAAGAGCATAATTTACGAGGTTGTATAAAATGCAATTAAGTGAACTCGGATATAGTAACAATTTCAGGGATATGTTTCACGATTACGAAGATGGCGATCACTTCCCGGGACGGGTAAGCGGTCAGGAACGTCGTCAATACCGCCTGATGTGCGAGCAAGGCGAGATGCCCGCGGTTGCGGCCGGCAGGTTGTATCATAAAGCAGATGATCCCGAGGGCTTGCCGGCAGTGGGTGACTGGACAGTTTGCCGCAAGAGCGATGCCGGCGACCTGGCAGTGATTGAGAAAGTGCTGCCGCGTGCCAGCAGTATCCAGCGCAAGTCTGCCGGCCAGGAAACCATAAGGCAGGTGCTGGCGGCCAATGTCGATGTGGTTTTTCTGGTCAGCGGGCTCGACAACGATTTTAACCTGCGCCGCATTGAACGTTTTTTGACTTTGTCTTGGGAAAGCGGGGCTCGCCCGGTGATTGTGCTGAATAAAATCGACCTGCACGAGGATATCTCGTCTTTTATAGATTCAGTCGAGTCGATTGCTTACGGTCTCCCGCTTCTCAAAGTCAGCGCGCTCAATGGTGTCGGTGTCGACGGTCTGCATGAATTCCTGGCAGATGGCTTAACCGGGGTCTTCTTGGGCTCCTCGGGAGTCGGGAAGTCCTCATTGATCAATCACCTGCTGGGCGAAAACCGCCAGCTGGTGCATGAGGTTCGCGAAGACGACCAGCGTGGACGTCACACCACCACCAGCCGTAACCTTCTGATGTTGCCCGGTGGCGGGCTGGTTATAGACACTCCCGGATTGCGGGAAATTCAGCTCTGGAACAGCCCCGAAGGTCTGAAACGGAGTTTCGATGATATCGAGCAACTGGCCCTGGGCTGTCGATTCAATGACTGCGCTCACGAAGACGAGCCGGGATGCGCGGTCAGGGAGGCGATTGAAACGGGTGAACTCGACCGGTCACGGCTTCAGAGTTACCGCAAGCTCCAAAAGGAGCAGGCCTATCTCGAACGCAAACAGGACAGCCGTGCCTCCCGCCAGGCCTCGCGTGAGTTCCACCGCAAGGTCAGGACCTTTCATAAGCAGATGAAAGATCTTCGCAAACGCGGGCTGGCCTGAATGGTTTCGAGATAAATCAGTTGAAAACTGATAATTGCTCTGGCCAAAGCGTAGATAATTAATTATATTGCAGGTTCAATATATGTTTAACCTGCAATGTTTTTGGCTGTGAATGATTTATTAAAACAACTCGGAGCGTTAGCGTTTGCCACCCGGCTGAAACGTCTGGCGGAATCCCTGCAACGCGATGCATCGAAAATCTACCATTCGCTCGATGTCGCTTTTGAAGCGCGCTGGTTTGTGGTGGTGTATGCTCTCAGCAAAAAATCACCCCGGTCGGTGACCGAGATCGCGGAAGCTGTCGGATTGACACATCCGGCAGTCAACCAGATCGCGGGCGAACTCGCTCGCCACAAGCTGATCACCTCCCGCCAGGATCGCAAAGATGAGAGGCGGCGACTGCTTGCTCTTTCAAAAAAAGGCAGGCGTATGGCATCAGATCTCCAGGAGATCTGGGACGATATCGAAGAAGTCACCGGTAGCTTGATAAAAGACTGCGGTGTCGACCTATTGAGTGGAATAGAACAGATTGAAATCAGTCTGGCCGAAAAGTCGATCTATTCGCGGGTAAGGGAACGCTTGCGAAAAAAACTGGCCGATAAAATCGAAATCCTGACCTACCGTCCGTATTTGAAGAAATACTTCAAATCTATCAACGAGGAATGGCTCCAATCCCATTTCAAAATAGAGGATCGGGATCGGCGGATATTGTCAGATCCAAACCGATTGATCATCAAAAAGGGTGGCCAGGTGCTGTTTGCCCGTCGCGAAAATAAAATCATAGGCACGGCGGCGTTGATTCCCTGTGGCGAGAAATGTTTCCAGCTCACCAAGATGGCTGTGCTCGAATCTGCCCGTGGCAAACAGGCGGGCCGTAGGCTGGCCGAGGAAGCTATCGCCTGCGCTCGTTCAAACCAGGCAGACAAAATCATCCTGCAGACCAGCACCAAGCTCAAAGCAGCGCTCAATCTCTATCGCAGTCTCGGCTTCGAGAAGGTCAATTCCGACAAATACGATCTGCCACGTTATCGCAGGCGTACGATTGTAATGGAGCTCAAGCTTCGCTGAATCCCTGATTCAGATCCGGATCCACACATATCTACCCGCAGGTTGATGTCATTTCTTAATTGTCTGTATTTAAGTGTCCGGAATAGCCTCTGTCGGGTTTATTTGCACATCAGTTAAGCCATTGTATTGTAACGACTTAAGATATCTTCAATATGTACGTATAAATCGTCAATCATCCTGAGCCCGAAGGTCGGGTTTTCACAATTTACCGTTTCTCAACAGGTTAGGATGGCGCTTGGTGATAGTTAGGGTTATGTTATCGAATAGGTACAATATAGTGTGGTTCATAATTCACTGCGATACAATATATTGTGTTTTTGTTTGGATTTTTCCAAAATTTTTCTTGACTAAGGCTTGAACGTCGGTTATTATAATTTCGCTTTTGGCTTTTAAAGTTTTGCTTTAAATGGCGGCTATAACTCGATTTAAGCAATCAAAATATTTTAATATACACATATATATAAAAGGGAAAATTTGCGCTAATTTGTAACACGAGTCTTTAAAATGATTTACAGGGAAGTTCCCTGTTTTAGATTGGTGGGTAATCATGGATGATTATCAGGAAAAGGTTATGCAAGGCACGCGCGAGGCACATCACGAGATAATACTTATGGCGGTTACACCTGCTGGTGAGGATGTGATTGAGCGCGCCTGTCGCACTTGTTATTTATCGTTTCATCGGTACGATCCACCCGCTTCGACCGAGGAGCTGATCAAGAAGGTGATTCGCAAGGGGCATCACTCTGTGCTCGAGCACGCATCGGCTACATTTCGGATCAGGGGCGGATCGAGGGTTTTCACGCATGAGATGGTCCGCCACCGGCTGGCGTCGCCGTCGCAGGAATCGCAGCGCTATGTCAAGTACGGCAAACGCAAGCCGTTCGAGGTCGTGGTTCCACAGACGATCAAGGATGCCGGGTATGCTGACAAGTACCTGGAGCTGGCCGATCAGACTTACCAGCTTTACGAAGAGATGGTAGCTGAGGGGGTGGTTAAAGAGGATGCTCGTTACATCCTGCCGGGCGGAATCACTTCCGAGATAGTGATCACTGCCAATTTCCGCGAGCTACGGCATATCTTCAAGATCCGTTGTGCTGAGAGGGCGCATTGGGAGATCAGGAAGATCTGTCTGGATATGTTGCGGATTATGAAAAAGGAGGCTCCCATAGTGTTTTGGGATTTTGAAATCGACGAGGAAAGCTGTACAGCCAGACAGGTTTCCGAGTAATGGAGGAGGGTTGTTAATTTATGCACGTCGACAAGAAGCTGGGTCTTTCGGAAAATGCCCTGAAAGTGCTGGAACGTCGTTATCTGATCAAGGATGATGAAGGGAAGATCGTTGAAACTCCGGCCGATCTGTTTCGCCGGGTAGCATCGCATATCGCCAAGGCTGAATACCGCTATGGTCTTGAAGATGAGCAGGTTAAGCATATCGAGGAACAGTTTTTTCATGCCATGACGACTCGCTCGTTTATGCCAAATTCGCCTACTCTGATGAACGCCGGCCGTCCGCTGGGACAGCTTTCGGCCTGTTTTGTTCTGCCGGTGGGCGATTCCATGGAAGAGATTTTCGAAACTATCAAACATGCCGCATTGATACATAAGTCCGGTGGCGGTACCGGGTTCGCGTTTTCTCGACTGAGGCCTCGTAATTCCGTGGTAGCGTCTACCCGCGGGGTAGCATCGGGGCCGGTTTCGTTCATGAAGGTCTTCAATGCTGCCACGGAAGCTGTCAAGCAGGGTGGTACCCGACGCGGAGCCAATATGGGGATACTCCGTGTCGATCATCCCGATATAATGGAGTTTATTTCCTGCAAGGACGACCTGACGCAGGTGACGAACTTTAATATATCGGTGGCTGTTACTGATGATTTCATGCAGGCGGTGGAAGAGAAACGTGAGTACGACCTGGTCGATCCGCGTACCCGCAAACCGCTTGTGGTGGAAGGTAAACCGCAGAGACTGGATGCCACTAAAGTATTCGATGAAGTCGTCAAGCATGCCTGGTTGACGGGTGAGCCGGGAGTAGTATTTATCGATCGCATGGATTCGGTCAACCCGACCTCTAAAATCGAGAGGATCGAAGCCACCAATCCCTGCGGTGAACAGCCGTTACCACCGTACGATTCATGCAATCTGGCCTCGGTTAATCTCGGAAATGTGGTCTATGACCCTCTGCCGACTGATTACAATCCTCGTCATCCTGAGAAGGGAATCAACTGGGAGATGCTCCTTGACCTGGTCAAGATGGGGGTTCGATTCCTGGACAATGTAATTGACATGAACAAATACCCGATCCCGGAAATCGAGCAACAGACTCATGCCAACCGCAGGATTGGTCTGGGTGTGATGGGTTGGGCTGATATGCTGGTCAAGCTGGGCCTGCCCTACACTTCCGAAGAGTCTTATGCCCTGGGCGAGAAGGTCATGGAGTTCATCAATACCAAGGGCCATATCCATTCATCGGAGCTGGCCAAAACCCGTGGAAAATTCCCGAACTGGAAAGATTCGGTCTATGCCGAAGAGGGTGTGGCGATGAGAAACGCGACTATCACCACGATCGCCCCGACCGGCACGATCTCGATTATATCCGGATGTTCCTCCGGAATCGAACCGTATTTTGCTGTCAGTTATGTCCGCAATGTGATGGACAACACCAAGCTGATAGAGGTCAATCCGATCTTTGAGGAAATCGCCAAAAAACGCGGTTTCTATTCCCAGGAGCTGATGGAGCAGATTGCCGAATCGAATTCAATCCAGGGTTTCGATGAGATTCCCGAGGATATTAAAAACGTATTTCTGACTTCGGCCGATATCTCCGCCGGGGATCATGTGCGTATGCAGTCAGTTTTCCAGAAAAACTGTGACAGCTCGGTCTCAAAGACTATCAATATGCCCAATGAAGCGACTGAGGACGATGTCCGTACCGCCTACTGGCAGGCGTTCAAGACCGGGTGCAAGGGAATCACGATTTACCGTGACGGAAGTCGCCAGAACCAGGTGCTCTCGACCGGCAAGGGCGACAGCAAAGATGGTCAGCCACAGCCCTCGGGTGAGGAGGTTTCTGCCGGAAGCAAGATCAAGCCGAAGGAGCGCCCGGCCAAGCTGGAGGGCTTCACGGAAAAGATCGTGACCGGTTACGGCAACCTCTATGTCACCATCAACATGCTCGGCAACAAACCGTTTGAAATCTTCGCCCAGATCGGCAAATCGGGCTTTTCCACGATGGCTGACACTGAAGCAATCTGCAGATTAACCTCTTTAGCGCTAAGATCAAACGTCCGAGTTGACGATATAATAGATCAGTTAACCGGTATCGGCGGATCCTCACCGATCTTCCAGGAAGGGGAGATGGTGATGTCGATCCCCGATGCTATTGCCAAAGTTTTGAAAAAGCATTTTGGGAATGGTCATCACAAAGTTGATCGCGATGTGGACATGGAAGCATGTCCCGACTGTGGCGACAGGCTCCATCACGATTCCGGGTGCGTGGTCTGTCCCTCCTGTGGCTTTTCCAAATGCTGATCTGATATCGTCGACAGCGGTGTTATGAGCAAGTATCAACCGCCCGGTCGGCTTTCCAAAGTCACCGGGCCGGATTTCATGATCCAGATCCAGACCGAGTTCGCCTGGTCACCTCACGCCCGGATCACCACATCCGTGATTCTGGATGGTGTTCTGATTCACAAAATCCAGAAGGAGTGGGATTCCCCGCTTGAGACCGATGACGAAAAACAGGCGGTTTCCAAGCTGATCAATAAACAGCACAACGAGGTCGAAAAGATTATCCGCACCAACCAGGACTTTATTCTCGATTACGGTAAACCTAAAAAAAAAGAGACTGACTTCGAAGCCGTACTCAAGATCGACGGTGTCTCGCGCGCATTTTTGCTCTCTGGCGATGGGATTCTGACACCATTTACCGATGAAGAAATCGAAATCGAGAAAGTGCACCTGTTCGAGAACCTGTTCGAACTGGTCGAGTTTCTGGATTTGACCACCAGCCTGGGGGGAATGCAGGAGGGCTTCCTGGTTTTAGATGACGATCGGATCATGATATTCAAGTATAAAGAAAGTTACCTGATTGTAGTCCTGACGCAGTCGGCATCCTCGAAAGATACCGCGCGCAGGGTGATTGATTTCATCAAGGCGGCATAGATGAGTAATCTCTTAAACCAGATCAGAGGTGTTGTCGGAGTTACCGGAGTGGTTCTCTACAAGCGCCAGAGCGGTGATTCCGACGCAATCATGCCGGCCAATTTCGAGGACAACCGCCTGACCGAGTTGAAAGAGAAGTTCACCGGTTTCAGCTACCATCTCAGCGGGGAATCGTCGGTACGGATCAAGCTCTCCAAAGGCTGGGCGATCATCAAGAGTATCGGCCAGTACAGTTTTCTTATCCTGGCGCGGGAGGATCTGAATGTTTCCACCCTCAACCTGGTAATGAAATCGGTAGCCCTGGCACTTCAGCAGGAGACCCCGGCCGAAATCGAAGAATCCGAACCAATCCAGTTTGATTTGCAATCCGTTTTTATCCTGCTTGAGGCGGTCAATATGGTCAGGGTGCATTTCGCCGATTCTCTCTCTCGCTTTCGGATTACACAGCTTCTGCGTGAGACCAAGAGCGAGTTGATGACCGGTTACCCGATATTGAAGCATTTCTCGGTCGACCCCAACGGCGAGGTGATATTGATCAAGGGCTCGGAATCTCAAATCGATGTTTCCATGATCGAGGCGATCGCCCGCTGGCTGGTAGAGTTCAAAAACCGGGTGCGTGCAGAGACCGTGATCGCCGGATTCGATCTGCAGGATATCACCCGCGAGATATCCTTCGACCTGGAGCGGATGCAGTTCTATCGTTTCTTCAAGAAGGCCGTGTCGGCCCAGAAAGTCTGAGTAATCCCCAATAAAAAAAGCCCCGCATGAAGCGGGACTAAATTTTTGAGAAGAGAGAGGGAAGACGGAAAAAACTCCCGTTTAGACACGCTAAAGGGTTTTTATAGCCGTCCGGGTATATTGTCATCGCTACTCCAAAAACGGAGGTCACGGCGCAAGACTCAACCTCAAGAGGGCAACCTTCATAAGATAATTGTTAGAGATTTTTCTTATGCCCTCTCTCGACTCCGCATATAATGTACGAGTGATACAGCCTGAATGCAAGCAATTTTCCTGAACAATCTGGACGATTATCCTAATGTCATTAACATACGATGCATGCCTGTTCAGGCTTTGCGCAGTTTATATGCCACTCATTCTGTTTTACTGAAATTGGGTTAGTTTTGTTTCCTGTTCTTCCTGTTTTGTCAAGCGTCTTGACCAATCCCATTTCTGATCGTATCTTGGTTTTCATGATTGATGACAACGAATTACGGATGCACCTGGTCGAAGTCGGTCGGAGGCTTTACGAAAAAGGCTATATCGCCGGTGCTGACGGCAATTTCTCGGCGCGTGTCGATCGCACGCAGATTATGATCACGCCCTCGGGACTTCCCAAGGGTCGCTTGACCGAGGATCAGCTGGTGCTCTTGCGCTCCGACGGCAGACCGTTATCCGGGGGGCCTAAACCATCGTCGGAATACCGGATGCATTTACTTTTATATGAAAAGATTCCTTCGATCGGTGCGGTTGTTCATGCTCATCCGCCCTTCACCACAGCATTGGCGGCCACTGATCGTGAATTTCGTCTCGACCTTCTGCCGGAGGGGTTACAGGCCTTATCTGACCTGGCTGTTGTCGATTACGCCACTCCCGGAAGCGAGGAACTTCCTGAAAAGATCGCATCCTATCTTCCGCAGGCGCGAATCCTGGTTCTCCGCAATCATGGCGTCACGGCGGTCGGGGAAGACAT
>WJMC01000150.1 GCA_014728145.1 Candidatus Zixiibacteriota bacterium
AATCAGCTCCGCCATCAGCAGTCCGACCCCGGGCGCGTGCATAAAGCCATGACCGGAAAACCCGTTGGCACACAGGAAGCCCTCGACTTCGGGCACCTTGCCGAGGATAGCATGGTGGTCCGGTGTGGTCTCGTACAATCCAGCCCAGCTGGTGGCGATTCCGGCCTCTTCCAGGATGGGAATGCGGTCCAGCGCTCTCATCAGGATTTCATCGGTATATTCCGGATCCAGCGACTGGTCGTAGCCGGGCGGGGTGTCTTTGTCGGCCCAGCCCAAAAGCAATCCTCCGGATTCCTTGTGACAGTACAGGCCACTGGCGATATCCACCACCATCGGGAATGAGTCGGGTAACCATGACAGAGGTGATGTTGTTGAGATTTGACGTTTGTATGGTTTGACAGGTATTTCAATTCCAGCCATCCGGCCGATTTTTTCGGCTTCAGGTCCGGCGCAGTTGATTACCAACGGGGTGGAGATAGTACCCCGGGAGGTTTCCACGCTGGTGATCTTTCCGCTTTCAGTTTTAATTCCGGTAGCCTCAACCTCCTCCAGGATATCCACACCCATCCTGCGGGAAGCGTTGACATAGCCCTGGGTAAAAACATGCGGATCACCGATGCCGTCTTTTTTGCAGAATGTTCCGCCGATAACATCATCGGTACGGACATTGGTCAAAAGATCTTTGATATCTTCACGTTCGAGCCACTCGACCGGCGCCCCGACGCTCTGTTGCAGTTTCAAATTTTGCTGGAAGACCTCTGTGTCCTCGTCGGTGGTAACCAGAAACAGGTATCCGACCTGGTCGAAGATACCTTCCTCACCGGTGTCCTCGGTAAAGCGTTCGAACAAATCCTCGGACAGAAGGCTGATTTTGACATTGATTTCAGATGAAAACTGGGCCCGGATTCCGCCTGCGCATTTTGCGGTCGCGCCGGCTCCGAGAAATTTCTCTTTTTCGAGGATACAGATGTCCTTCATGCCCAGTTTGGAGAGATGAAAGGCGATTGACGCGCCGATAATCCCGCCCCCGATGATAACACATTCTGCGCTGTTTCGCACTACACTAACCTCGCTTTCTTAGCCAAGAAAGTAATAAAGCACTGTAAGCTCAAAAGTCAAGCTAATTTGGGTATGTAAAAGCGTAGTTAAGAACTGTCTGGACGGTTAAGATTCGATCAGTAGAAAGCCCGATCTCTGTATCTAATGCGTAAGAAACAAAAAGTAAAAGCAGGCATCATGACGATGCCTGCCCCAAAATTTTGACCCTGGATGTGATTACTTCTTCTGGTTGATTGAAACCTTAAAGGTCGTTTTGGTCGGATTGAACTGGACTTTACCCTCACGAGCCAGCCATCCGAGAGCCAGGTAAATCCTGTCGGATTTGGCTTTCAGAGTAGTCTGAAGGTTGCGCGGTGAACGCGGGCCTTTGGTTTCCAGCTCATTCCAAATCTTACCAGCGATTGTGCCGATATCATGTTCCATCTTATCCTCCTGGAATGAGTTCCTTTATTTAGATAATAGATCGGCAGATTGACGATCTAATTTATATAAGTGACAATTACTATCCCGTATCAATTCTGTAATGTTTTTAGAAAAATGCAATTAAAAATATCGGCATCACCCGGAAAACTTTTCGATTTCCGACTGGATAATCTCCAGGTTTCGGTCGGGTGTAGTGACCGGAATAGAGCAGTCCGGACCGAGCATAAACGGATTCTCCTTTGAAAAGGCGTAATAGTCCGAAACCATTTTACGCAGTTCGTCCTCGCTGCCATCCTGCAACAGCCCCTTGCGTTCGACTCCGCCCAGTACCACTTTGTCCGGCAACATCTTGGCGCCTTGCGGAGCATCCGGATTGGAGCTTTCGTTAATATCCCAGTTGACAATCCGGATCGGGTAATCGGTGAACATAGACAGCATGTTGTGATGAGAGCAGACATGGAGTATGTTCAACCGGGTCATCGGGATAATTTCCTCCAGAAGCATCAGGTCGTACTTGCGTCCAAACTGCCGATATTCATCTTCGGTAATCAGAGCAGTCGAAGCCCACTGGGTGGTGGCGAAAAAGATACCGTCGATCCCTTTTTTCATGATCTCTTTAATAAAATCAATGAATGTCAACGTGATATTTTCGAGCGCTTGATGAAGCGCGTCGGGATTACTGCGGATCTGGTCGACCAGAAACGGATCGTCCTTGACCAGGTCGCCGGCGATCGAGATCGGGTTGAAGACGGTCATGACGATTGGGAGATCGTTTGCTGAAGCTTTCCTGATTATCTCGACCGCGTCGATATGTTCTTTCAGGACAGTCGCTTCGGTCGGTTTGAGACGGTAAATCTTGTCCCAGTCAGAACTCTTTTCAACAGCGAAAGCGAGCCTTTCGGGTTTGTCTTCGGGTTTGCCTGTATACTTGTATTTGTTTCCCCAGTCCTCCAGGTGATAGGAGGCGCGCGGATTGATTTTCATGAAATCCCAGTCGTACTTGTCCTGAAATTTGAGCATCGCGCTGGAAAGCTGTTCGGCGGTCGATTCGCTGTCGTAAAAATGACGCCAAAAGCTGACCGGCATCCGATCCGGTTTGTGGCCGTTGAGTACTGCTTCAATTCGTTCTCTGTGATTCATTTCTCTCCCCTTAATCTGTCTGATCCACAACCGTTTAACAGTTATTATATTGCAAATTCCAAACAGATGTTCCATCGGGGTAATATATTCCTTCCCAAAAATCAAGCGAAAAATCTGTGTTAATAAAGTTCTAACCACTCGCGGTTCGACGGAATGCCGGTAAATCACCGAAAATAGTGGCTTTGTAGAGATTTTGAACGGATTAAAACAGGGGTATTGAATTTTGCCATACCTGCCCGATAATTTAAGTGAGAAAGGGAGTATCAAGAGGTGAATAAAGCCAAGATCCTGGTAGTCGACGATGAAGATTCCATGCGGGATTTCATGTCGATTATGCTCTCCAAAGAGGGCTACGATGTGATTCAGGCGGCCTCCGGGCCGGAAGCGCTGGATTTTATCCAGAAGAGCAGTCCCGATGTGGTCATTACGGATATGATGATGCCGGAGATGAGCGGTCTGGAGCTTCTGACACAGGCCCGCCAGTATGAGAACAGCCCCTCGTTTATCGTGATGACCGCTTTTGCGTCGGTCGATTCCGCTATCGAGGCGATGAAAAAGGGCGCGTATGATTATATCACCAAACCTTTTAAGGTGGATGAGGTGAAGCTGGCTGTTAAAAAGCTTCTGGAAAAAGAAACGATCTCGAAAGAGAATACAAGCCTCAAGCAGGAGCTCTCCAAAAAATTCTCCCTGGACAACTTCATCGGGCAGGACCCGAAGATCGTGCGCATGAAAGAGATCGTCCAGAAACTGGCCAAATCCGAGAGCACCGCCCTGATCCTGGGTGAAAGCGGTACCGGCAAGGATTTGGTGGCCAACGCGGTTCACTACCACTCCAACCGGGTCGGCAAACCGTTTATCACACTAAACTGCGCCGCTATCCCGGATACCCTGCTGGAAAGCGAACTGTTCGGCTACAAGAAAGGCGCGTTCACCGGCGCATACAAAGACAAAGATGGTGTCTTCAAAGCGGCCGACAGCGGGACTTTGTTCTTAGATGAGGTCGGAAATACATCCCTGGCGATCCAGATGAAGCTCTTGCGGGTACTGGATGACCAGGAGATCATGCCGGTCGGTTCGACCGAAAAAATGAAAGTCAATGTGCGCCTGATCGCGGCCACCAATGCTAATTTAGAAGAAGAGGTGAAGGCTGGCAATTTCCGCGAGGACCTGTATTATCGCCTGAATGTTTTCACCGTCCAGATTCCGCCCCTGCGCGAACGGCGCGAGGATATCGCGCTTCTGGTGGATCATTTCAACCGGTTTTACTGCGCCAAAATGGGTGTGGAGGAGAAGACGATTTCGCCCGACACGCTCAAGGTGCTGTTGTCCTATGACTGGCCGGGCAATGTGCGCGAGCTGGAGAATACGATCGAACGGGCGCTGGTGGTATCGACCGGACCCCTGATCAATTCCGAGGACCTGCCGGAAAAAGTTCGGGGTGGTTCTATGGTCAAGGAGATGGCTGAATCCTCGGTGGCCGACAGCGGACAGGCCAGGGATGCTTCACCTACTCTGGAATCGGTGGAAAAGGCTTATATCTTCTGGGTCCTGAATCAGACCGGATGGAACAAGACCAAGACCGCCAAAACCCTCGGGATCGACGCTTCTACGTTATACCGCAAAATCGACCGCTACGGTTTGAAGAAGGTTCAGTAAGGCAGATTGCTTCGTCACTGTGCTCTTCGCCATGATATGGATACGCGAATCATCATTACGACCGAGTTCCAATCTGTGATTGAGAACGAGCGGAGACATCTCAATCATAGGATTTCTCCATGTCAGGTCACAGGTTTCCGACAAAGTCGTCAATTCAGGACCTGCCATAACGAAGCGAGAGATCCTCACGTCGTTTTCGATCGCTGATCGAAACTCCTCAGCATGACGACAGCGTGCGGTCAGGTATCTTTCCGGACCGAAAACAAATCAAAGTCTTGTCATTACGACCGAGGAATCTGGCAATTAATCGAAGTCGCAAAAGCTAAAACCCGCCCAGACGTTTGCCGGCTAAGAGATGGATATGCAGATGAAATATTATTTGACCGCCACCGCGTCCGTTGTTGATGATCATCCGAAAACCGCTTTCATCGATTTCCAGCTGTTTGGCAACCTTTCTGATCACGTCCTGCAACATCGGCAGAACCTCGGGCGGAGTTTTCAGAAATGTGCTGTAATGCTCTTTGGGGCAGACTAAAAGATGAATCGGCGCGGAGGGATTGATATCCTTGAAGACGATCGCTTCCTCATCCTCATAGATGATATCGGCCGGCTCTTGCCTGCCGGCTATTTTACAGAAAATACAATCGGGTGACATTTGTGACCTCCATGTTTCCGGTATTATATCAAAGCGGAAAATGATTGCAAGCATATACCGAACATAACCACCAGAGAAGTTTATTGTTTCGGTAGCGTTGCTTTGGGATAAGTCGAAAAATCATAAGGAATTGCCAAATAGTGCTTGACAGGTATAGATTTACGCATTAATTGTGAAAATATTCACAACGGGTTGCGCTCGAAGGACTGTTTGTGTATATTACCCGTTTAAAATGCGAAGTAACAGACCAAGTTTAACCCTAAATTCCTGGACAAGGAGGAACGATGGCAGGTTTGAAGGAAAAATTTGCCGCCAAGATCCCCGTATGGGGTGAGGAAATAAAAAAGATCCTGAAGGAAAAAGGTGACGTCAAGATTTCCGACGTCAACGTCCAGCAGGCTTATGGCGGTATGCGTGGTGTCAAGGGCATGATCTGTGATACCTCGGTTGTGGAACCCGACAAGGGCTTGATAATCCGCGGAACCCCGATTCTTGAGCTGACCGATAAGCTTCCGGAAGAGATCTTCTTTCTGCTTCTGACCGGCGATATGCCGACTGATGACGATGTCAAGGATCTGCGCGAAGAGTATAAGAAACGTGCCGAAGTGCCCCAGTATGTCTGGGATGTGCTCAAGGCCATGCCCAAGACCTCGCATCCGATGGCGATGTTCGACACCGCTGTCCTGGTGATGGAGAACGAGTCGATCTTCCGCAAGAGATATGCCGAAGGTCTTTCCAAGAGCGAGTACTGGGATGCTGTCTATGAAGACGGACTGAATCTTCTGGCCAAACTGCCGGAAATCGGTGCCGGTGTTTATCGTATTCGTTACGACAAGGGCGACCTGATCAAGCCCGATCCGAAACTCAGCTGGGGCGCCAATTTCGCCCACATGATGGGTATCGACGATGATACTTTCTACAAGGGCATGGAACTCTATTTCACCCTGCATTGCGACCATGAGGGCGGTAACGTTTCGGCCTTCAGTTGCCACACGATTGCTTCAGCTTTGTCCGATCCGTATTATTCGGTTTCGGGCGGTCTGAATGGTCTGGCCGGTCCTCTGCATGGCCTGGCTAACCAGGAATGCCTGAAGTGGGTACTGGCCCTGATGGAATCCGTCGGCAACCGTGCGCCTTCCAATGATGAGGTCAAGGACTATGCCTGGAAGACCCTCAATTCCGGAAGTGTCATCCCCGGTTATGGTCATGCTGTTCTGCGTGTAACCGACCCGCGTTTCACCGCTTTTGTCGAATTCGGCAAAAAGCACCTGCCGGATTCACCCGTACTGAACACCGTGGCCACCGTTTTTGACGTGGTTCCGGATGTGCTCAAGGAGCATGGTAAGGCCAAGAACCCGTGGCCGAACGTCGACGCCGGTTCTGGTGCTATCCTGCATCACTACGGCATCACCGAGTTCGAGTATTACACAGTGCTGTTCTCGATTTCTCGTGCTATGGGTATGATCTCACAGCAGATCATCAACCGCGCCATGATGATTCCGATCACCCGTCCGAAATCGGTCTCGACCGAATGGGTCAAGGAACAGACCGGTCTCTAAAGCGACGATTGATATTTTCAATATAAAGCGCCTCATTTACGAGGCGCTTTTTTTTGGGGACTTTGGTAGCTTGTGTGAATGTGGAATGGTGGCCCATACACGGTGTTTTGCAAGGTTGGGTTTCTGTTGTGATCATGATTTAAGAACAAATGCAACTGTTAGATACTCACGATAAATCGAGGGCCACTTGCCACTGGACTCTTGATGAGATCATAAACTTTGCACGGCAAACAAACTTTCTGCCGGCAATGTATGCTGTGGTGCGCAGAGTTCAGACAATTTTCCCGCTAAAACAGTTATGTTCCATTCAATTATTCCGATATAGAACAATAGAAGATACCGTCAGGAGAGATTCCTGACGGCAGGTGACTGTGTGGCTCATACTCTTTGGAGGAGGGTCTCATTGGTTTGACAGTGGCAGATGACGGCACGTGACTGGCAGGACCTTCATTGTCATTGCGAAAAGTGAAACGACGAAGCAATCTCTATTGCTTCGAATAAAACTGAGATTGCCACGCTCCCTTCAGTCGCTCGCAATGACGGGAAGACTACGGGAGTGGATAGACGTCAGGTCACAATTCAGATCTAAAGTCTGAATCAAGACCTGACATAACGAAGAAACGCTCAGGATTGTAGGTCAGGCGCCCTGAGTACCTGACAATGTCAGGTTGGCAAGCAACCAGACCTACTGGTCTTCGGTAAAAAAAGAATGTGTGTAGCAGGAATATATAAGCAAGGAGGCGAAGTATGGGGCTGGAGACAGGCTGTGTAATTGCAGTCTTTATAGTCAGCTCGCTTATCGTCGCAATCAATGTCCGCAGCGATAGGCATAGAGATTCGGGAAAAGGTATAATCAGCCAGCTTTCCCGTACACTGACAGCGATCAGTTTGACCGGACTGGCCGCGCTGGTGGCCCTGATCGGACCTGTCGATTGCCGGACTGCCGATCAGGTGACAGATGCGGGTGAATACTCTCCCGTTGAGATGAGTTCTCTGACCACGTTCGAGGAGCTGGTGGCCGGATGGAACTATCAGCTCCGGCCGGCGTCCTATGGCAACCCGGCTAACTCGTACCGCGATTATATGAACGAGACAGAACTGGTCGGATTAATCGAGATGTACAAGACGGCTCTTCAGGATGAAGACTTTACCGAACAACCGCGCAACTACCTGGTGACAGTGGTCAACCTGGGACGGGCTTACAGCGATTTAGCGGTGTTTCAGGATCGGGCCGGCAACCTGGATGTTGCCCGCTGGATTTTCAACGAAACCGCGCGTTCGATTGTGGATGCCGAATTCCCGGCCGAGTACAGCGAAATCCAGTATCATCTGGGCCGTATCTATCTTTTACAGTCGGAACTCTCCAGCCGGGGTGAGAACCTGTTCAAGTCGATTATCGCCTTTGAACGTGCGCTTGACTGGCGCAAGCAGAATCCGTATTCGCTCGACTACGGCCTGGCGCTGGCAAATCTGGGAATTGCCTATGCCGACCTGGCGCAGATCTACAACCGCCAGGGAAACCTGGAATATGCACGCGGAGCGTATCGTCAGGCGATGAATGTCCTGACTCCGCAGAGGTATCCGACTTACTATGAGATCCTGGATAATTTGATGAAGGAGACCGAGCATTACCTTGCCGGCGACCTCTAAAACCGGAAAACTCCTTTCGCTATAAAATGCCCTGCTTCGGCGGGGTATTTTTATGCGGTCAAGGCAGTTTCGAAAAAAGCGGTGTTATTTTACAGCGAATATGTCCGAAATAATAAAATATCTGAAAAGATGGTTGACAGATATAAAATATGACGTATTTTATTTAATTGGAAATATATGTGTAACAGCCGGTTTACGGCATAACCCTGAGAGAGGAGTTGATATATTTGATAGGCGTTCGAGTACGGGATGATGAATCATTCGAAAAAGCTCTGAGACGTTTCAACAAATTCTGCGAAAAGAACGGAATTCTGTCGGACATCAAAAAGCACCAGCATTTCGAGAAACCCTCGGATCGGCGTAAGCGCAAAATCAACGCGGCCAAGCGCAAAAATCGCCGCAGGGATCGCTGATATAGAATCAATCTTTCATTGACATGAGTATTTCTGAACAGATCGATACCGATATAAAAGGGGCCATGAAAGCGCGCGAAAAGGTGAAACTGTCCTGTTTGCGCAATTTCAAATCAGCTCTCAGGTATCGTGAAATCGAGAAGAAAGAAAAATTAACGGAGGCGGAGGAAATTGAAGTCCTCTCCTCCGTGGCCAAAAAACTGCGCGACACGATCGAGCAGGCCCGTCAGGGAGGCCGGGAAGACCTGGCACAGGAAAGCCAGGTCGAGCTTGACCTGGTAAAGACCTACCTTCCGGAGCAAATGGACGAGGCCGAAATCGAGAAGCTGGCGCGCGAGGCCATAGACAAGACCGGTGCGGAGGGGCCTCAGGGTATCGGTCAGGTTATGAAGGAGCTGATGCCGCAGGTCAAGGGCAAAGCCGACGGCGCTGTCGTCAAGGCCGTTGTGCTGAGGCTTTTGAGCGGTTGAGTTTTACATTACGAAGTCAATTTTAGCAGGGAGGCTGTGTATGAATTGGCTCGACTTCGCCCTCATCGGGGGGCTTCTGATCACGCTCATTCTGGGCGCCAAGGTCGGTCTTGTGCGTTCCACGATGAGATTCATCGCGCTTGCCGCGGGAGTTATTATCACCACCAACAACAGCGATATCATTGCAGTCGAAGTGGCGCGCCATATCGATGCTTCGCCGATGGTCATCGCATTGATCAGTTTCGTCATCCTTTTGGCGGTCCTGTACGGAATCTTCCGGCTGGTGGTGATGGTTTTTTACAAAGTCTCCAAACTGCAGTCACTGGGCAGGGTCGACAAGATCGGCGGCGGCCTGATGGGCGCGGTACGGGGATGGGTCTTCTTCGGGTTTATTTTCTTTCTGGTCACGCTTCTGCCAATGCCGGATGCGTTTTTCCGAATGATCGACACTTCGGTTTTGACGAAGCCGATGATGAAGAGCATTCCGATTCTCTACGAAGGGACCCATATGCTTCATCCATCCAACCGCAGTTTCGTGGACAAAGTCGAAACATCACTGGAAGAAACCAACAAAGTCCGGTTTGAATTGCGCGGTGATTCAGAGTATTCAATCGACCGTCACGATGCCAAGGAAAAGGTTTCGCAGACGATGGATACGCTCAGGCGTTATTTTGGTCCGATTACATTTGAGGGCTGAGTTCAGTCCGCATTGTCGGGCATTTCGCGCACCATTTCCTGGAGCTGATTGTAATACTTCTGCTCCAGTTCATCGTCGCCGCTTTTCTGCGCTTCGGTGATTTTCGCCTTGAGCCAGGCAAGACGTTCGTGGAAGTTAAACCGCCTCAAACGTTCGATCAGGTCGGCCAGGTGGCGTTCTGACCCGCCTCCGCCGGTTTCAAGGCTGGCCGCTTTTGTGATCAGGTGTTGTTTTTTGGGGTCATCGGTTTGATTTATCAGGCCGGCAGTATCCACCCCGCCGCTGTCTTCATAGGTTTGAAGGATCATTTCGTAAATTTCCCGCAGTGTATCATCGCTGATTAATTCCGGATCTAAGTCATCACGCGCCATCTGCAACAGGTCAGGATTTTCCAGAAATACGGAGATCAACTCCAACTGTAACTGATCCGAGAAATTTTCTCTTTTACGGGTTTCATCGGCTTCTTGCGGTCGAGTTTTATGCGGGGTTTTCCGCAGATCGCTTTTAAGCGTGTTCAATTCGATATCGAAGACTTCGGCGATCTCCTTGAGAAACAGTTCGCGCCGTATGCTCGAATCGGACTTTGATGCCAGCCGGGTCAGCTCCTGCAGGATGACCGATTTCTGGTGCGGGGAGAGGCTGTCGTAGCCAGGTTGAATGCTATCGTAGATGAAACGGGGGTAACTGAGCGCGTTATCTATCAGCACTTTCATCTTTTCGGCTCCTTCGGCTTTGATAAATGAATCGGGATCCTGTCCTTTTGGGAGCAGTACCACTCGAAAATCGAGTTCAGCGGCCATCAGGTGAGGCGCGCATCTTTTGGCGGCGGTCATGCCGGCCTGGTCGGAATCGAACAGCATCACCGCCTGCCTGGCATAGCGGGCAATCAGGCGGGCATGATCGAACGTGAAGGCTGTGCCGGAGGAGGCGACTACATTTTCGATCCCGGCCTGGTAGAGAGCCAGGTAATCCATGTAGCCTTCGACCAGTATGCAGGTCTCTGTGTCGCGGATGGGCGCACGCGAAAAATTAAGTCCGTACAGCACCTTGCTCTTGTTGTAGAGTTCCGTTTCCGGCGAATTGAGGTATTTGGCACGGTCTTCTTTTGAGAGAGCGCGTCCGCCGAAAGCTATGGTCTTGCCGGTCAGGTTCATGATGGGAACCATCAGCCGGCGCCGGAAGCGATCGTAGGCTCCCCTGGAGTCCTCGCGTTTTACCGCCAGGCCGGCTTTCACCAGGTCATCCTCGGAAAGGTCAAGTGAACGAGCATGTTTCAGCAGGGCGTCCCATGAGTTCGGAGCAAATCCGAGCTGGAATTTATTTATAATTTCCTCGCTCAGACGGCGGACCTGCTTCAGGTAGTGCAGGACCTTGTGGCCGTCCCCTGTTTCCCAGAGCTGTTTGACGAAGAATTTGCGGGCTGTCTGGTTGGCAAAAAAGAGTCCTTCGTAACGGGAGCGTTCAGCCGGAGACAGTTTCCGTTCCGGGAGTTGTATGCCGGAGCGTTGGGCTAAAAAACGGACGGCTTCCGGAAATGACAGCTTTTCGTACTCCATCAGGAAGGTAAGCACGTTGCCTCCCTTACCGCATCCGAAACAATGGTAAATCTGCTTAGCTTCCGAAACCGCAAACGAGGGGGTCTTTTCGTTGTGGAAGGGGCAATTACACCACCAGTTGGTTCCGCGCTTTTTGAGCTTCAGAAAATCCGAGAGGACCTCGACTATATCAGAAGCCTGCTTGACCTGTTCGATGAGATGTTCGGGAAAATAGTCGCTCATCCTGAAAATATAGTTTTTCTGCAATCTGATGTCAACGAAGCTAAAATAATTGATTTTTATAATAAAAAATTATAGATATAGAGAGCTTATGGTATCTCTGGAGAAATATCGCAGAACAGCGAAGATCGGCCGCTACAAGCTCAGCTACCTGCAGAAGGGCCGGGGCAAACCGCTTGTGTTTTTACACGGTTTTCTGGGTTCCTCATATTCGTTCCGCCATGTGTTCGAGGAACTATCGCTGAAAAACAAGCTGATAGTGCCGGATTTGCCCGGATGCGGTCAGTCCAGCAAACCACCCCGTCTGGATTATATGGTCGGGACGCAGATGTCAATCGTAATGCGCCTGCTCGAACAGCTAAAGCTAAAAGAAGTAATTATCGGCGGAGTTTCCACAGGTGGCGCGGTGGCCCTCAATTTTGCGCTCGAGTATCCGCGGATGCTCAAAAAACTGATACTTGTCGATTCTTTCGGGCTTAAATTCCAGGGAAGGGAACGCAGGACGTTGTTCGGTATTAAACTCTCCGGCGATATCTACGCTCATCTCTCGGATCCGGAGCAACTGGCCAAAGTCTACCAGAGGCAGTTTAATCAGAAACATCGTCCCACACCTGAAGACCGGGAGATGTTTACACAACAGAGTCAGCACAAGAATGTGATCGAGTGCGCGGCAAAAATGCTCAACTCCAACCGGATGTTCGAGGTCTTCGGTATCCAGAGAATCGAGACTCCGACTTTGGTGGTTTGGGGCGAACGGGATAAGATCCTGCCTAAGAATATGGCCGAACGCTATGTGCGTGTGCTTCCCGATGCGCGCTACGTGATGATCCCGGAAGCGGGTCATCTTCCGCACGAGGAAAGCCCGGAAGATTTCCTGACGGTTGTGCGTGGATTCATCGAGGATTCGATTCCCTCCAATACCTGATTTCAAGTCTTTTCTTAAATTCATTGACTTCAACATTATCCGGTTCTATTATTCCCTTCTATGGTTGAGCGATACGGGAAACTGGCGGTTGAATGCCTGACAGTCGGTATGCTGGAGGTGAATTGTTACCTCGTCTATCATACCGGATCAAAAGCCGGAATAGTAGTCGATCCGGGCGAAGAGGGCGAGCGGATACTCTCCCGTGTGAAGCAGGCGGATCTCAAAATCGAGACGATTGTACTGACCCATGGCCACGGCGACCATATCGGCGCGGTCGATTACCTGCGCAAGAATCTTCCGGCCAAAGTGGCTATCGGCAGTGAGGATGTCCCGATGCTTTCTGATCCGGCTCAAAATCTTTCGTTAGAATTGGGTTTGGCCATAAATACCGATTCACCGGAAATCGTATTATCAGAAGGCGATCAAGTAGAAGTGGGCGATATCGCCCTTGAGGTGGTCCATACTCCGGGTCATACCGCCGGCGGGATCAGCCTGGTCGGCGAGGGATTCGTGATCGGGGGCGATCTGGTGTTTGCCGGTTCTATCGGGAGGGTTGACCTGCCGGGAGGTGATTACGGCACGATTTTGAGTTCGATCAAAGAAAAGATATTACCGCTCGGCGATGAGTACGTGATCTTTCCCGGCCATGGGCCGGCTACCTCGGTCGCGCAGGAAAAACTGTTCAATCCGTTTTTGATGGGAGAGAGATAATGGAGTTCAATCATCCGGTCGGTGATTATCATGTCCACCCGGACTATTCCTTCGATGCCACAGGTAGCATGCGTGAATATTGTGAAAAAGCGATCGAGCTCGGCCTGTCCGAGATCGTGTTCGTGCCCCATGCCGAAGACCATCCCCAAAACGGCGAGTCAAATATTCTCAAGGTGGACGGCCACAGGCGTCCCGTAGACAGCGAAGGGCTCAAGCGTTACCGCGATGATTTGTATGATCTCGTGGAAGGCGATGATCCGGTTCCGATAATGGTACGTTGCGGTGTGGAGCTCGGTTTCTATCCGGGAGTCAAGGATTCTTTTCTGCACATGATCGAGGATATGCATTTTGAATATGTGCTGTGCGGGATTCATTATGTCGACGGTTGCATCATCTCATCTGAAAAAAAGATGAAGGAACTGCTGTCTAAAAACTCTCCTGAGCAGTTTATCGAAAAATACTACAAAATCATCCAAAAGGCCTGCCAGATCGATTTTCTGGATTGCCTGGCGCATATCGATGTTTACCGCCGGCTGGGAATGAAGATGTTTCCGGAGCAGGCTTCGCGGATCGATTACGAGGTGATCGACGAGACCATGGAACATCTCGTGAAGTACGGCCTGCCGGTCGAGGTCAACACTTCCGGTATGCGTCATGGGATCGGTGACTGGTATCCGTCCAAACCGCTTTTGACTCGTATGCGCCAGGCAGGCGTCTTGATCGGCGGGCTGGGAAGCGACTCCCACCATCCGGACCACCTGGCGACAGATTTTGAGATGGCTCACCTGCTGGTGCATGAGACCTTTCCGGAGATCTACGAGGATTGAGTGTAGTCCGCCTCCACAGGGATTTTTATCTGCGTCCCACTCTCGATGTGGCCCGAGAACTATTGGGCAAAGTTTTCGTTTACAGGGATGAACAGCTTTTGTCCGGCCGTATTGTCGAGGTCGAGGCCTATATCGGTCAGGATGATCCAGCCTGCCATGCGCGTTTCGGCAGGACCGCCCGTAATGCCGTAATGTTCGGACAGGGCGGATTCACGTATGTATACTTTATCTATGGAATGTACGATATGCTTAATTTCGTATGCGAAAGAGAAGGTTTCCCGGCCGCCTGCCTGGTCCGGGCGCTTGAACCGCTGGAGGGAATCGAACTCATGAAGAAAAGGCGGGGTACCGACGATATCGTCAGGCTGACCAGCGGACCGGGTAAGCTGACCCGGGCTTTCGGATTGACGGTTGCGCAGTCGGGTCTTGATCTGGTTTCCGACGGGATCTATGTTGCCGACGACGGTTTTGTGCCGGATAAGATCGGGCAGTCACCCCGGATCGGTATCAAAACGGGGCTCGATTTAAAGTGGCGCTTTTTTATCGAGGGCAATAAATTTGTGTCGAAAGTTAAAACTGTACAGACCAGTGATGGTTAAATATCTTGGGTGAGTTATGTTTGATCTGGAAAGAGCACTGCTTTCAATACCTATCTTTTTGCTGGCGTTGACGGTTCATGAGTTCGCTCATGGCTACGCCGCATATCGTTTGGGCGACCGGACGGCATTCAATGCCGGGCGACTGACATTCAATCCCCTGGCGCATATAGACCCGATGGGCGCGCTGGTGTTCGTCCTGTCCGGGTTCAGGTTCGGGTGGGCCAAACCGGTTCCGGTCGACCTGCGCAATGTCGGTGACCTTAAACGGGGGATGCTCCAGACCGCCGCCGCGGGACCGGCCTCGAATGTATTGCAGGCTTTCATCTTTGGCACTATAATCCGATTCGCCGGCTATCCGATATACATCCTGGCTTCTCCCGAAAATGATGTCGCTACTGTTATCGGTAAGCTGATGTGGTATGGTGTGCTGGTCAACCTCAGCCTCGGATTTTTCAATATGTTGCCGGTACCTCCGCTGGACGGTTCCAAGATCCTGTATGGGCTCCTTCCGAGGGGCAAAGAACGGATCGCCCTGCAACTTGAGCAGGTCGGGCCGATGCTTTTGATCGGTTTGATAGCGGTCAGTTTCTTTTTGCATATACCAATTATATGGACTTTGATCGGACCTTTTGTCAAGATCTTCGTCTACCTGTTTACGGGACAGTCGTTGCCGTGGTAAGAACCTGCGCCATAGCCCTGATTATCGTAGTGAGTTCATTTGTTTTTCAGTGCGCCGGTAGCAGGCAGTTGACGAAATCCGAGATGGATGATTTAGAATCAGATTTCTATGAGCTTCTACAAGCCCGTGAAAGGCAATTGAAGAACTCGGCTTATCTGGTGCAGGTGCGGGTCAACGCTCCCGATTTAAAGAAAAAATTCAACATGGAAATCTATTCCGAAGGTGATTCGGTCTCATTTTATTCTCCCGGTTTTTTGGGCAAGGGGACTTTCAAGGGAATTATCAGCGGAGATTCACTGCGTTTCTATTTGCCGGCAGAAAAAGCATATTACAGCGGATTGTGGTACGAGCTGACAGAACCCGATCTGGGGCGCTGGCGCGATGTCTTCGAATTAGTCCTGTATCTCTTGAGCGGAAAAATGGTTCCGCCCGGGGAGGAGAATTCGGCCGAGCTTCCCTACAGGCTCGAGCCTGCCGATGAGCGCAACCTTCTCGAGGGCACGACCGGCAACTGGAAATGGAAGTTTTTGTTCGACGGCGACAGGTTCGACATGGCCGTCTTTGGCTGGATCAAGGATCTTCTGATGGTCAATTTTCATATTTACAATTACAGCGATCAGGTCCCGTTTTTTGAGTTCGAAAAAGCCTATATTTTTTACAGCGACCGTCTTCAGTTGACCGGACAAAACAGCGATCAAGCGGTCGAAAGTGAGATCAGGCTGACCTTTATCCGCCAGAAATCCAACATCGAAATACCTCCCGAAAAATTCGAGCTGGAGATTCCCTCAGGCGCCGAGAAGATCTACCGTCTTCTGCCGGAATGAGCTTGTTGTTGACAAAGCAGAGCGTGATTAGTTAAATTAAATCCCATCAGGCCAGGCATGACCTGGTTTTTTTGATTTTTGAGGTGTAGGATGTCGCTTTATCGACGGGTAATAGATTATCTTCTTCCGTACTGGAAGCATATCCTGCTTTCGGCCTTCAGCATGTTCTTCTTCGCCCTTTTGTCAGGCGCGCTGGTGTGGCTGATGGGGCCCTTGATGAGCACCCTGTTCGAGACCGGCAATTATGCCATGGTGTCCGGGGAGGCTGTCCCGGCCGACACAGCATCGGGCACCTCAGGTGATCTCAGCGAAGGGCAGAAGATTGCCAGCGGATTCGACAGTCTGCGTGAACGGATGAAGGAATTCGTCAATTCGCTGATCATCGCCGACAGTAAACTCGATACCCTGGCCAACCTGTGTGTCGCGGTAGTTTTGATCGCGCTTTTCAAAAGCCTGTTTTTCTATACCCAGGGTTATTTTATGGCCTATGCCGAACAGCGCTTCATTCGCAACCTGCGGGTAGACCTGTTCAGCAGGTACCAGAAGCTGTCATTGAATTACTTTCACGGCACCCGGACCGGGCAATTGATCAGCCATGTCACCAACGATGTCAATATCGTGCGCGAATCTCTGGACCAGTCGTTTAACCGGATCACTCGCGATCCGCTTCTGGCAGTGATCTATATCGGGTTCATGTTCGTGATCAGCTACAAGTTGCTGTTGATCTCGATTCTGGTACTGCCTCTGACTTTCACCGTCATGTTTTTGATCGGGCGGACACTGAGGCGGTATTCGCGTGTGGCGCAGGAGCGGATGGCCGATGTCAACACTGTGCTGGAGGAGAATGTCTCGAATATGCGCATCGTCAAGGGCTTTAACACCGACAGTTACGAGATCGGTAAATTTGCCCGTCAGGCCGATGACTACTTTCGCACACTATTGAAAATTTCGCGTGTACGGCTTCTGTCCAATCCGACTAACGAGCTTTTAGGGACCCTGGCGACGGTCGTGATCCTCTGGTTCGGCGGGCAGAAGGTTTTAGCCGGGAGCGGGCTCTCCGCCTCGGATTTCGTGCTGTTTGCTTTTGCCATGTTTTCCCTGATCGCGCCGGTCAAATCGCTTTCCAATTTGCATATCAAGATACAGGAGGGGATGGCGGCCGCGGAGCGGATCTTCCGGGTGATCGATACGCCGATCGAGGTCAAAGAGGCCGATGACGCAGTAGAAAAGGATTCTTTCGAAGACAGGATCGTTTTTGAAAATGTCTCTTTCTCCTATGAAAACACTCCGGACGTTTTGAAAGATATCGATTTCACGGTCAAAAAAGGTGAGTTGATCGCGATCGTGGGACCTTCGGGTGCCGGCAAATCGACCCTTTGTGATTTGATACCGCGTTTCTACGATCCGAGTTCGGGACGAATAGTGATGGACGGGATCGATCTGCGCAAAATCAAGCTGAAATCTCTGCGTTCTCTTCTGGGTATTGTCACTCAGGAGACGATGTTGTTCAACGATACGATTTACAATAACGTCACTTACGGCCTCGACGATATTAACCGCAAAAAAGTCGAAGATGCCTGCCGGATCGCCAATGCCTATGATTTTATCACCGCCTTCGACAAGGGCTTCGACACTCCCATCGGCAACAAAGGGGTGATGCTCTCCGGGGGACAGCGCCAGAGGCTGGCTATCGCGCGGGCAGTGCTTCGCGACCCGGATATCCTGATCTTTGACGAAGCGACATCATCGCTGGATACCGAATCGGAGCAGTTGGTGCAGGAGGCTATCGACCGTCTGTTAAAAGGCCGGACGACGTTTGTGATCGCCCACCGCCTGTCGACGATTTTGAATGCCGACAAGATCCTGGTTGTCGAAAATGGTAGCCTGGTAGAGAGCGGAACTCATCGGGAACTGCTCGCCAGCCAGGGGCTGTATCGCAGGTTGTACAAACTGCAGTTTAAAGCAGAGGTCTCGCATGGGGCTTGATACCTCCACATCCTCAGGTAAATTCCTTAAAGGAATCGAGACAGGCTTTAAGAGACTGGCATTTCAAATCTTTCGATTGAGCGGAAAGATTAAAAAAGCCGAGGGTGAATTCGAACCGGATAAAATCAAAAAAGTCCTCTTCATCGCCCATTTCAAGCTGGGTGACATGATCGTATCGCTTCCGGTTTATCACAATCTCAGAAAACAGTATCCAGATTTACAGATCGATGTCCTGTGCAGTCGAGGCAACCGTGAGATCATCAAAAATGATCCAAATATAGATAATATTCATGTCTACAATAAAAAACCGCTCAAGGATAAAAAGATCATGGCCCGCTTGAAACGGGAAAGTTACGATTGCGTGGTCGATTTGTTATTCGGCGATTCTGTCACGGCCCTGATTCAGACCGCCCTGATCGCGGGAAGCGCATTTAAGCTGGCGGTTGGAAAGCGGAAGTATTCCCGTCATTATGATCTGGCGACGGCGGCCGAGGATCGGCCACAGCCGGTGATCGACCGCACCGCCCGGGTCCTTAAGCTGTTTACTGTCGAACCGCAGAAGGCTGATCTCCGACCGAAAATATATCTTTCTGATGACGAAAGACGTGCGAGCGCAGAGTTTGTATCCGAGATGAGGTCAAAGTACGATACGGTCGTATGCATCAACCTCTCGGCCGGACGGCCCGCCCGCACCTGGCCATTGAGCAAATACGTATTGCTTCTGAAAATCCTTCATGCCGATTATCCCGATACCGGCTTTGTGCTGAACTATGCTCCCGATGAATATGAAAAGGCCGTGCGCGTGACCGAACTCGATCTGAAGCGGATTCATCCGCTACCGCGCGGGCTTAAATTCATGGAGGTCGCAGGTTTTTTGAGCCGGGTGGACTACTTCATTTCACCCGACACTTCACTGCATCATATTGCCGCCGCTTTCGATATACCCTCGATCATTTTCTTCTCCGGCAACGACGACAACTTCACGATCTGGCAACCCTACAACCGATGTATTCATCCATTGCGCTCGAGTGACTATTACGAGGTCGCTCCGATAATGCCGGAACAGGTAGCTCTCGAATACGAGAGGCTGATATCCACTCATCCAGCGGAGAAGACTCAATGAGTTCCAGGCGCTTGTCTGTGGCGATGATTGCCCGCAATGCTGAAAAGCAGATCGAGGCTTCGCTGAAGTCGGTCGATTGGGCTGAGGAGCTGTGTGTGGCCGACACCGGATCAGCGGACAATACCAAAGATACAGCTGAAAGGTGCGGGGCCAGGGTTGCAAGTATAAGTTTCGAGGGCTTCGGGTTTGCAAAACAGAAAGCTGTGGAGATGACATCTCATGACTGGGTGCTGTCGCTCGATTCGGATGAGGTGGTAACCTCGGGCTTAAAACGTGGCCTGCGAGGCTTCCTGACGAATCCCGCCGGTTATGACGGAGTTGAGTTTGTGAGGGTGACGAATTTCTGCGGTCACTGGATTCTGCACGGCGGATGGTATCCGGAGTACGTCTTGAGGCTGTTCGACAAGCGCAAGGCGAACTACAACGACAAACTGATTCATGAGTCTGTCGGTCCTGTTGAAAAAATCAAACGGGTCGAGGGGCATTTACTGCATTTCAGCTATCCTGATCTGAAATCGTACCTGGCCAAGCTGAAAGAATACTCCCGCCTGAAAGCCGAAGCTGATCGGGAGGTTGCTTTTTTGAAGAAATTTTTGTTTTTATTCATCAAACCGGGATTGGTGTTTGTGAAGAAATTTATCTTCCAGAAAGGCTTTGCCGACGGCCTGCCCGGATTGTGGATCGCCTGCCTGTCGGCTTACGGTCAGGTGTTGAGGTATCTCTATGGTCTCACGCAAAGATTCTGAATTGAAAGTCGCGATAGCCGACCTGGGAAAGGGTTTTCGTGGCGGGCAGAGGCAGGCCTGCAACCTGGCCTGCGGTCTCAAGGACAGGGATATCAGTGTGCGTGTGATCGGCTATCCCGATGGCCGGCTGATAAACAAGTGCCGGGAGATGGGGATAGTAACTTATCCGGCCTCCTATGATGCTCTCACGCTGGTGTTCGATGCCTACCGGATCGCCTGCGATTTAAAACATGCCGGGGTCAATGTCTACCAGGCTTCGGAAACAAAGGCGCATATGCTGGGAGTGATGATCAAGAAGTTCTATCATCAACTGAAAGTAGTGGTCACCTCGCGCACCTGCCTGACGAATCCGAGCCTGTTGTCGAAATGGTTCAAGTATCGCACGCTGGCAATAGACCGCTATGTGGCGGTCTGCCGGGCAGTAAAGGATCATCTGAAAAAAGTCGGGGTCGATGACGAGAAGATCGAGGTGATTTATTCCGGTTTTGTGCCCGGTTACTTCAATCCCTGCGAACGGGAAAAAAGAGACCTGTTCGTGGTCGGAACCGCCTGCCAGTTGATGGAGGGCAAGGGGGTGGAAGTTATTCTTAAAGCACTCGGCCACGCGCGACAGAAGCTCGGAAAATTCGAATTTCGTGTCGCCGGAAACGGTCCCCTGAAGGATAAATTTGAGTCGATGGCAGGGGAATACGGTATCTCTGACAATGTCAGATTTCTTGGATTTGTCGAGGATATGGCTGATTTCTACCGTTTCCTGGATGTCTTTGTGCTGGCCTCATTTTCCGAGGGGATCGCCGGATCCTTGATTGAAGCGGGATCATGCGGAGCGGTTCCGGTCGGTTCGCGTGTGGGCGGAATCCCGGAAGTGATCGACGACGGCCAAAACGGTTTCACATTCGAGGCCGGTGATTCTGAACAACTGGCTGATGTCTTGATAAAGCTTGCGGGTGACACAGATCTGCGGGAGCGGATGAGTCAGGGGTTTATGCGCAAAAAAGAGATCTTCAACATGGAACGGACGCTTGATGATTACCTCACTTTGTATCAAAAGCTGTTGTCACAATAAAAGAACACCATTTATGAGATGACTGGTATGCGGGATATGCCTTCCATTATGCTGCTCGACCTCGGTCGTGAATTCAGGGGCGGGCAACGTCAGACCCTCGCGCTTGCCGAAGGGCTCATGAGCAGAAACTGCAACGTGATTCTGGCCTGCCGCGGGGATGCGCCTCTCCGGGAACGTGCCTGTTCACGGGGCGTCCCGCTTTTCGAGACCAGATACAGCCTGGCCGGAATATTTCCCGAGGCATTGAGCCTGGTCAATCGAGTCGAGGAAGGCGCAATCGATATTTTACACGCTTCAGACTCCCACAGCCATACGCTGGCGGTCATTGTCAAACGGATGACCGCAGGCCTTAATCTGGTGGTAACCGCGCGCACAGTGTTTTCATCGTCAGGATGGTTCTCCCGGCGTTTCAAATATGGCGGTGGCGGTGTCGATCGTTTCGTGGCGATCAGCAGGGCGGTTAAAAACAATCTGGTTTCGCGCGGAGCCGGGCATGAAAAAATAGAGATAATTCCGAGCTGTATTGACCGCGCGATTTTCAATCAAAATGGCAGAACGGAAACCGACAGGTTTACAATCGGGACGGCTTGCGCATTGGAAAAAAACAAGGGAGTCGGGCAGATTCTGAAATCTCTGAAACTGCTGAATAAAGTTAAGACTGACTGGATGTGCAGAATCGCCGGCACAGGTCCCGATCGGGAGATACTCGCAAAGCAGGCATCCTCATCGGGGTTTGCTGACAAGGTGGAGTTCTGCGGATTTGTCGACGATATGCCGGGTTTCTACCGGGGGCTGGATGCGTATATACTGGCTTCCCGCTCGGAAGGACTGGGCTCATCACTCATTGAAGCCGGGGCCTGCGGGGCTGTGCCGGTCGGTGCCGATGTCGGCGGAGTGAGCGAGGTTATCGACGACGGCATAGATGGCTACTTGTTTGAATATTCAGATGTCGGCCGGCTGTCGCAGATATTGTATAATCTATCGGATAACAGAGATGAGCGAAAAAAGATGCTCTCCCGGTTTGAAAACAAACTCGAAAAGTTCGATATTAATATTATGGTATCGAGCTATCTCGATCTGTATCAGAAACTGACACGGGGTTTTAACTATGGCCGGTGATAAAGTCAGCGAAAAATCTTCAGGATACATGAATCTCGATGAATTCATGGAGGCTGTGAAAAAGCACAATCCCTCGCCGGATGAAAAGCTTTTAAGCAAAGCTTACCAATGCGCCGAGGAGGCGCACCGGGAGCAACGGCGTGCCTCCGGTGAATCATATTTCGTCCACTCGATCAGTGTGGCTCTGATTTTGGCCGCCCAGCATATGGATTCGATCACCCTGGCTGCCGGATTGTTGCATGATGTGGTGGAAGATACGGATGTGAGCTTAAGTGATGTTCGAGCTAAGTTCGGAGGTGAAGTTGCTGAACTCGTGGACGGGATGACCCGCATATCATCGTATCAGGCCAAGACCTCAATTGAGACACGGGCGGAGTATTTTCGAAAGATGCTGTTGTCGATGGCCAAGGATATCCGCGTGATTTTGATCAAGCTGGCCGATCGCCTTCACAATATGCGCACGCTTCAATACCTGCCCGAACCTCGTCGCAAAAAGATCGCCAATGAGACCTATGAAGTCTATGCCCCCATCGCTCATCGTTTGGGTATGGCGCAGGTCAAGCGCGAGCTGGAAGACCTGTCATTGAAGTATATCGCGCCGGAAAGATATCGTTTTATCCGCCAGCAGATCAATGAAACCCAGGTGGCGCAGGAATCGTTTATAAAAAATATCACAAGTCCGCTCGAAAAAGAACTTGCCGAAAACGGGATCGATGCCAACGTCTATGGACGTATGAAGAGTATCGATTCAATCTCGCGCAAGATGCAACAGAAAGAACGCACCTTCGACGAGATCTACGACCTGTTCGCGATCAGGGTTATCGTTTCTTCCGTGCAGGATTGCTACCACGCGCTCGGCATTGTTCACATGAGATATACCCCGGTGGGCGGTTTTGATGACTATATCGCCAAGCCCAAGCAGAACGGTTACCAGTCCCTTCATACCAACGTAATCGGTCCGCGGGGTCATGTGATCGAGATCCAGATCCGCACCCGGGATATGCATGAACGTGCGGAATCCGGAATCGCCTCGCACTGGCTCTATAAAGAGGGTAAACATGGTATCGAAGAGGCCGACAAGCGTCTCAACTGGTTACGCGAGGTACTCGACTGGCAGAAGGATATGACCAATCCGGAAGAGTTTCTGGAGTATCTCAAGATCGATCTCTATCATGACGAGGTATTCGTGTTTACACCCCGGGGCGAATTGAAACATCTGCCGGCCGGTTCGACAGTTCTTGATTTTGCCTTCGCCGTTCATACCGAGGTGGGGATGCGTTGCGCCGGATCGAAAGTCAATGGCCGCCTGGTTCCGCTTTCGACTGTTTTGCGCAGTGGCGATGAGGTCGAAATCATAACTGCTCCCAACAAGCAACCCAGCCGGGACTGGCTCAAGATGGTGCGCACATCCGGAGCGCGCTCCAAGATTCGCCGCTTTCTGAAAGCGCAGAATTTTGAGAGGAACCTGCAACTCGGAAAGGAAATGCTCGAAAGGCAGTTGAAGAAAGCTCATCTCGATCCTCCCGATGAGACCCAGCTTTTGCAGTGCGCCGATACCTTCGGATACAAGACTGTCGAGGCCCTGCTCGCGGGTATCGGCCAGGGTGATGCTTCGGTTGTCAC
>WJMC01000151.1 GCA_014728145.1 Candidatus Zixiibacteriota bacterium
AAACGAATTCTTTTGGTCAACGGTCGACCGATTCCCAATATCGATGGTAAAACGGATACGTTGCTGATTACTTTCCGGGATATCACCGAATATCGCACCGCAAAAGGAGAAATCATGCGCCTGAACTCGGTTTTAGTCGAGTATAACGCCCTTCTAATGGCAACCAACAACGAATTGGAAGCTTTCACATATTCCGCCTCGCATGACCTGCGTGCACCTTTGAGGGCGATGCACGGTTTCAGTAAGATTTTGCTGGATGAGTTTTCCGAAAATTTTAACGATACCGGACGTCATTATCTCGAACGGATTTCCGTCAATGCAGAACAGATGACTAATTTAATCGATGATCTTCTCAGATTGTCCCGCATAACAAAAACGGAAGTGGGAAAATCTGATGTCAATTTGAGCGAAATGGCCAGACAATTTGGCGAAGAGCTTCAAAACAGATATCCTGAGCGCGAGGTCGAATTCAGGATAGAAAACGACATTGTGGTTCAGGGGGACCGGAGGCTTTTGCAACAGGCAATAGAAAACCTCCTTCAAAATGCCTGGAAGTTCACTCGTGAAGAAGACAATGCAGTAATTGAATTCGGATGCATCCGTAGTGGCGATAGGGAAGAATACTATGTCCGGGATAATGGTGCCGGATTCGACAATGATAAATCTGAAGAGATGTTCAAGCCGTTTACCCGTCTGCACAGTTCAGAACATTTCAGTGGGACGGGAATAGGTCTTTCACTCGTGCAACGAATAATCCAGCGCCACGGCGGGGAGGTTCGTGCAGAAGGCAAAGCCGGAGAAGGAGCGGTTATATATTTTTCTTTGAAATAGGTATACAGTTATGCGATTCAATTCAAAAAATGTTCTCTTAGTGGAAGACAACCAGGATGATGCCGAGCTGATAATCCGTACGCTCAAAAAAAGCAGGATTGCGAATCAGATAAACTGGGTAAGTTCCGGCGAGGAAGCACTCGATTTTATTGATGATATTGAGAATGGTTTGCCAACCCTGATACTTTTGGACTTAAAACTGCCTGGAATCAACGGTGATGAAGTTCTGAAGGGTATCCGGGACAGGTCTAAAAGCCGAAGCATTCCGGTTGTGCTCCTGACTTCATCTGATGATACTGAAGATATCAATAAAATATATGAGCTCGGAGTCAACAGCTATATCGTGAAGCCGGTCAGTTTCGAGAAATTCGCCAACGCAATTGAACAACTCGGTATGTACTGGCTGGTATTGAATGAATATAAAGAATAAAGGCCGGAGAGAATATAAATGAAAGAAAGCGTCAATATCCTGGTCATCGAGGACTCCAAAGATGATTTGGAGTTAATAATAAAAAACTTTGAAGATTCAGGGCTGGTTTTTACGCACAAACGAGTCCAGACCGAGCGAAGCCTGAAATCCGCCCTCATAGCCAACAGCTGGGATATCGTGATATCCGATTATGTCATGCCCTCCTTCGATGGGCTGACAGCCTACGAGATCGTCCGTGAGCACGACGCAGACCTGCCGTTTATCATAGTTTCCGGTAAAATAGGTGAAGAGCAAGCTGTGGAGGCAATGCGTCTGGGTGTCAATGATTATTTAATGAAGGGAAACCTGAATCGTCTGGTGCCGGCTATCGAACGAGAGATCGCAGATGCAGAAATCCGCAGAGAACACCGCCGGTTAGATGAAGAGAGCAGAAAGTACCAGAGAAGACATCGCACAGTGATCGAAAATGCCAGCGAGGGGATCGCGGTTATCAGGCAGGGCAAATTTGTAATGGTCAACCCGAAAGTGGTCGAGGTGCTGGGTGTCAGCGAGGATGACCTGCTTGACCGGCCGGTGGACCAGTTTATCCATCCTGACGACCGCAGAAAGGTCGTTGATTTTTACAAACGCCGAATGAAGGGAGAGGCTGCGCCCCTGATTTATTCTTTCAGGATCGAGGACAAACATGGACGCCTGGCCTGGATTGAAAACCGGGTCGTGGTGGTCAACTGGGAGGGCGAACCGGCGACTCTCAACTTTATGGCCGATATAACCGAGCATATAGAGACCGAAAAGATGCTCCGTGAAACTACCCGTCAGCTCGAAGCTGAAAGAGAGGACCTGTACAAGAAAAATATTGCGCTGGAGGAAGTTTTAAGCCGCATTGAAAGCGAAAAGGAGAATCTCAAGCAGAGGATCGCTGAAAATATAGATAACCGCGTCAGAAACACTCTGCGTCGCCTGCACGAAATTGCTCCGCCTGACCTGAGACCGTTTATTGAAATCCTAGACAGAGATTTAGACGAGATTGCCTCGCCGTTTCTGGACAAGATAAAATCGCGCCAGGCCCGTCTTTCCCCGCGTGAACTGGAGATCTGCTACATGATCAAAAACGGGATGCGCTCCAAGGAAATCGCCGATTTTTTAAATATCAGCCTGGCCACCGTTCATAAACACAGGGAGCTGATCCGACGCAAGTTCGAACTGGTCGGAAGCGACAATAACCTCTCCTCCTTTTTGCAGAGCATGGAATAGCTCTTTACAAAAGCCCTTTCCTCACTTCGACAAATTGGAATCTACGATCTTGTTTCGTAATATCAATACGTATTTTATATGTATTTAAGTAATATTGCGCTTTGTCTGCAAATCGATATATAACTAAATAGAAATTTATAGTCGCAAAGTCAATATCAGGAGGTCTTTATGGATAGAGAATACCAGGACAGCCTGGGTCTCATACTCGACCGGATAAATGACTGCCAGGGAGAAATAATGAGGATTGAAGCTGAAGCGCGTGATTTGAGCAGAACAAAGCTCAAGTTGGTTTGCTCCAAAATCGGCAGACTTCAGACAGAAATCGAGCAGATGAAGGAAGATTTCGTCAGGTTGCGCTGGCAACAGCAGAAACAGTTTATCGATCTCGAGGATCATATCGAAAACACAAGCCATGAACTCAATCGAGTGTTAATGACTGCAGTTGCAAAATTCAAAGACAGCCGGAGCAACTCTGCGGTCATATTTTCCGAGCCTGTAAATGACGGTATAGGTTCATCGCGTGACAGATGATGTTTACTGACAGGAAAATGATATTCCCCGCACCCATGCACCCGCAAATTACATGCAATAGTGAGATGATAATATAGTCTTTTCAAGCGAGGTGAAGGCAGATGTTAGATGATCTGGCAAAGACAAAGAGACGTCAGAGGTTAGTGAACGATTTCTCGATGCGTTTCAAGAATTCCGATTCGATTCTGGAAGTCCGCGATCAGAAAGGCTCGGTTATATTGCGTGATAAAGGGGCTTTGCAGGCTATCAGGGCTGATGATCGCTTTGAGGACGTGATTACAGTTACCCTCAGAGATTCAACCGGCCTGGAGAACTATCATAACCTCGGAAAAATCGATGATGTCTCCCTTGAATTGACCGACCGGGACGAACGCAAGTCGCTCTGGTTCGAGGCCGATGACGGCGCGATTGCTATACTGAAGATCAATTAACGCATGAGTTACAATAAGTTATGTTTTTGTGGCTGTTTTTGAGCTGGGCTTGGTTTATGATTCGGGCATAATTCGAAAAATATTTTAAAATTGTAAGAAATATTTTAAACTTTTGCCGATAAATATTGTATATTAACACTGAACATTGATTTGAGACCGACCTTTATCGCAGTCTTGTCCTAAACCCACAACTCTCCGCTAAAGAGAAACCTCGAATTGACGCGCAATCGTGCGCACCTTTTTATTATTGTCTCGAGAGGTTCCAGTATTCTGGAAAACAGTTAAGTTCGAGATGAACAACTACGGAGTGTAGGATGAATATCTACATCGGAAACTTGTCGTTCGATACGACAGAAGATCAGCTTCGCCAGTCCTTTGAGGAATATGGCAATGTGTCAACCGTCAATATCATTGCTGACAAATACAGCGGGAAGTCGAGAGGCTTCGCGTTTGTGGAAATGTCAACAAAGGACGAAGCCATGAAAGCCATTAGTGGCCTCAATGGTCATGAAATCGACGGACGTGCCCTCAATGTCAGCGAAGCGAAACCGCGAAAAGATAATGGAAATCGCGGAGGTGGCGGTTATCGCAACTCTTATTAAGAAGAGTGACTGAGTTAGAAATAGTCAATTCAGTATCTGATCGATAAAAAAAGAGAAACCGGTTTTAAACCGGTTTCTTTTTTTGCCAAATCCGGGCTAATCCGGGCAACCTGTTTTGATTGTCATAAGAATTCCGCTTACTATTAAAATCGAGGCCAGAAGCGTTCGCAAATTGAGTATTTCATCCAGTAAAAAAGCTCCCCCGATGACAACCAGAAGCGGGACCGCGAGTTGTGAAACGGAAGCGACTGTTGTGCTGATACGGGGCAGGGTAATGTACCAGATAACATATCCCGCGCCCGATGCGAACGCGCCTGAGAGCACTGCCAGAAGCAATCCCCCGCCGGAGATAAGATATCCGTCAGTATTAAATAAGCCAGAAGCTATGACCAGCCCCGAGATAAAAACTGCCGGAAGCGTAAACAAAAAATTACGCGCGGTAGATAAAACCGGAGATTTGCGGGTCTGCCCCAGAAGTGAATAAAGCCCCCATGAAACTCCCGCTATCGCCATCATGACACTACCCGCAAGCGACGGCGCCTCCAGGCCGGGCCAGAGCAGGCAGACCAGGCCTGCCAGCGAGATCACTATACCCGTCCATGCCAGAAGTGACGGCCTGTCACCCCGGACAACCGATATCCCGATCATGGTTACCTGGACTGTGGCGAAGAGGATCAGGGCTCCGCTTCCAGCCTCCAGGCGAAGATAGGCGAGAGAAAAAAACAGCGCGTAGCAAAACAGCGTTACTGCGCCGTAAATGTCCGTTATCCTGAACCTGAAAACACTGCTCCTGGTCAGTTGATCAGTAGCAGATCTGGATTTTAACCTGCGAGCGAAAATTAACAACGGTAGTAGCATAACGACACCCGCTGACAGCCGTATGAGAGTGAATTCAACCGGCCCGGCTAATTTGTAGTCAAGCGCGATCCGGCATAGAATCGAATTAGCCGCGAATGCGATCAGGGTTGTGATAAGCAGTATAAAAGTTGTAAGTTTCATTGATTACATCGATTTTGAGAACTACGGATTCAGTGCAATAAACAAAATCAATACTGCCCGGGGAAGCTTTATCTTTAGCCCCGGTTTTCGATCAACTTTGTGAAGAATCCAGGTGTTTCTATGAATTCAGGCAATAGTTAGAAGATATCGCTGATCCCTGAAGAGCATCGATGCGGCAGATCGATATTGATAAAAGTGGTAGCGGTCCCGTCAAAAACTGTAACGGGGCGGTGTGCTACTACGGCTTCGTAATTGGGGTCTCATTCAGCATTGTTAAAGTTAATCAGTCAATATACAGGATAAGTATCGGCAGAATAAAAACCGACCGGATATGCTGTTAAACCTTTCGTCTAATCAGTTTCAGTCCATCGCGTCGACAAAACCGTACCAGCTTTTAAATTCAGGTTTGACAATATATCTATGTGGCGCGGGGAATCAAGCTGAAATCTAGATTTTGCAGATAAAAAGACTGTTTAAAATCTGATGTTACCGGTAAATTTCTGAAGTTACATTTAATGGTTTTCACAGCTGGTTTTTCATCTTCTCATAGTAGTCCTTCAGATGGTGATTGCCGTACATGGGAGCGACCATGTCCTGTGTCAGAACCGTCAAGAAGAATTCAAGGGGGCCATAGGTTTTCAGCGATGTAAATGTTCTCAGAAAAATAAGAGCAATGCTTTTTATCCATAATGGTATCCGGGCTATTTTTTGGGGCTTACCGAAAACATTGAAAGCAGTCTTCAGGACTTCATTGTGTGTCAATATGTCCGGTCCACCGACCTCGACGATTTGTTTACCGGTACTTGTTTGCTCCACACAGAATTCAGCCAGATCTTCACCGTGGATAGGGTTGACCCTGTAATCGCCACTACCGAAAACATAGCCCTTGCCTTTTTGGGCCATTTTCAGGTATTCAAGCATGTCGGAGAAGAAACCATTGGTGCGAACGATAGAGTAATTAAGCCCGGAACCAATCAGCTCATTTTCGAACTTCAATTTCGCCTGCAGAATTTTCAATATCCTGTTTTGGCTATTATGCAATGCCGATATGTAAATGAATTTGGAGACACTGTGATTGACAGCTTCTTTAAGCAGGTTGTAATTTCCCCGATAATCGACATCCATATAGGAGAGGTTGTCCTTTTGTCTGGTAATCCCAATGGATGATATCACGATGTCAAT
>WJMC01000152.1 GCA_014728145.1 Candidatus Zixiibacteriota bacterium
GTGGTTACAATGTGCTGGCTGGCGATATTCTTCGCGTTTGGATTCTACCGTCCCAAGCCGGTCAAAGCGCTATTCAATGAAATTACGAGAGTTATCTCTGCTGTTTCAGTCGGGATAATGATCTTCGCGTTTTTGCTCTACAGCACCGATTTTCCGCTCGAGGAAACCCGCCTGGTTGTGTTTGTTTACTGGATCATCCTGTTGTTTCTGATGATTTCCGGACGCTTTATCCACTTCAAGTACCTGCAGCCGGAGGGCCTGCTCACAAGCGAAGAGTACAGCGCTAACCTGGCCAGCCAGAAGCGGTTGCTTTTAGTGGCTTTGGATCTCTTCTTTATCATCGCTTCATACTGGGGGGCTTTTCAACTACGTTTCGGGGGGCAGGTCCAGCCGGCTGAATATGATATATTCTTTAACACCGTATTCATGGTGGTGATAGTCCGTTTCGCATTGTTTGCATATTTCAAAGTTTATTCGGGTCTTTACCGCTATGCCTCGATCGACGACCTGATCGAGATTATCAAGGCGGTTGCAATTGGATCCGTCCTGTTGATTATTCCGATTTTCTTCATCCCGATCCGGAGCTTCCCGCGCTCGGTGCTTCTTATTGATTCACTGCTTTTGATTATACTGAGTGGTGGCCTGCGACTGGCGATCAGGCTGGGCCGCGAATTGATGCCCAATTTCTTGCGTACAGGTAAACGAGTACTGATTATTGGCGCGGGTGATGCCGGAGAGATGATCGTGCGCGAGATGAAACGATCGCGCGTGCTCAATTACAGCCCGATCGGGTTTATCGATGATGATGTCCGCAAGAAGGGAATCACTATTCATGGCGTGCCGGTTTTGGGGGATCAGACCGAAATCGGTGAAGTTGTCAAAAAACAGATGATCGAGGAGATTATTATCGCCATCCCCTCGGCCACTAATCGCCAGATGAGGCGGATTATTGAAAACTGCCGGAAATTAACGATAAGCTTCAAAACCGTACCACCATTAAAAGATATAATCGGTGATCAGGTTTACCTGCACCAGGTACGCGAAATCCGAGTGACCGATCTATTGGGACGTGAGCCGATAGATCTCAATATCGATTTGATCGCGGAGTTCATTCAGGGAAAGCGCGTTCTCGTAACCGGGGCGGCCGGATCGATTGGGTCTGAGATCTGCCGGCAGATTCTCAACTTCAAGCCGGAGAAACTGGTCATTATCGATCGTGCTGAAAACAGTCTCTATGATCTTCAGCAGGAATTAAAAGATGACACCGGCGCTCAGAAAGAGTTCATTGTAGCGGATGTAAATAATTTATCCAAAATGGAAAGGATCTTCGAGGAATATCAACCCCAGATCCTCTACCACGCCGCCGCTTTCAAGCAAGTTCCACTGATGGAGGTCTTTCCGGAAGAGGCCGTAAACAACAATATCTTCGGTACCAGGACCGTGCTTGAACTGGCGATACGCTACAAGCTTTCGCATTTTATTCTGATTTCGACTGATAAAGCGGTATCGCCGACTTCGGTGATGGGGGCGTCGAAAAAAGCCTGCGAGCTTCTGGCTGGTAGTGTTGCGGGTAATCCCTTCACGCGCGTGATCGTGGTGCGCTTTGGAAACGTTCTCGATACGGTCGGCTCGGTCGTGCCCCTGTTTCGCAAACAGATAGAGATGGGCGGTCCGGTGACAGTTACCGATCCCCGCATCACTCGTTATTTTATGACCGTCAGTGAAGCCACCCTGCTGGTATTGGAAGCTTCCGCGGTTGGCAAGAGCGGCCAGTTGATGGTGCTCAAGATGGGTGAACCGGTTAAGATCGTCGATCTGGCCAAGGATATGATTACGCTGGCAGGCTTCGTTCCAAATGAGGATATCGATATTTCCTTTATCGGTCTGCGCCCGGGAGAAAAACTTGAGGAAGAGCTGATTATTGCCGAGGACAACCTGGTTTCCTCGGATCATCCCAAGATGCTGATTGCCGAACCGTCTCATTGCGATCCCGACCGGCTCCGCGATCATCTCGATCAGCTCAGTTTGCTCTGCCAAAAGCTTGACCGTTCCGGGATAATCACGAAACTGCAGGAGATAATACCGAATTACACGCCCACCCTGGCACTGTACATAAAAAACGAAGAGGTGAAAAGATAATATGCTGGATCTCAAATTCATAACGGAAAACATCGACCTGGTAAAGCAATCGACTGAGAATAAAAATGAAAAAGCGGATATAGACCAGATAGTCTCGCTGGATCACCGCCGTAAAGAAATTCTGGGCGAAGTCGAACGTAAAAAAGCAGAGCGTAACAAGACCTCGCAGGAAATCGGCCGGCTGAAGAAAGCGGGAGAAGATGCCGGCGAAATTATCGCAGCCATGAAAAAGCTCTCCGATGAAATCTCTGCATTTGACAGTGAACTTCGCCAGGTCGAAGCTGACCTCAAAGCGCTATTGCTGACAGTACCGAATGTCCCGCTCGAGGGTGTTCCCGTGGGCCAGAGTGAAGATGATAATCTCGATTACAGGAGCTGGGGTGATCTGCCGAAGTTTGATTTCAAACCTGCTCCCCATTGGGAGTTGGGTGAGAAACTGGGGCTTTTTGACCTGCCCTCGGCCGCAAAACTGTCCGGATCGGGATTTATCCTGTTTACAGGTGTAGGGGCGCGCCTGGAAAGGGCATTGATCAATTACATGCTCGATGTTCACACGCAAAAACATGGCTACAAAGAAGTCGCACCGCCCTTTATCGTAACCCGCGAGACAATGACGGGTACCGGACAGCTTCCCAAACTGGCCGAAGATATGTACGCGCTGGAAGATGATGAGGGATATCTGATACCAACTGCCGAAGTGCCGGTTACAAATATCCACGCGGGGGAAATTTTGTCTGCCGATGATCTCCCGAAATATTTCGTGGCTTACACTCCCTGCTTCCGTCGCGAGGCGGGAGCGCACGGTAAAGACACACGGGGATTGATCCGGGTTCACCAGTTCGATAAGGTTGAGCTTGTAAAAGTTGTCAGGCCCGAAAATTCAGCTTCTGAGCTGGAAAAGCTTCTGGCCGATGCCGAGTTCATTTTGCAGTCACTCAAACTGCCCTACCGGATTCGTATTCTTTGTACCGGTGATCTCTCATTCGCGGCCGCGAAATGCTATGATATAGAAGTCTATTCAGCCGGAGTTGACAAATACTTGGAGGTCTCGTCCTGTTCGACCTACGCTGACTTTCAGGCCCGGCGCATGAACCTGCGTTTCCGGCCGGAGGAAAAAGCCAAACCGCAGTTTTGTCATACGTTAAACGGCTCCGGGCTGGCATTGCCACGCACGGTGATCGCGATAATCGAAAACTACCAGACCGAGAAGGGCACGATTCTTGTCCCGGAGGTCCTGCAAGCATACCTGGGCGGAATGAAAGAGATAGACTGATGCAACCCTTTACTCGCGCGCCGTTAAAGCCGGCTTCAGCTCGATCAAATCTGGCGTTTCGGATTTTTTTGATCATCGGCTTCATAGTTATTGTATTTGTGTTTATCTATTATAATCAGA
>WJMC01000153.1 GCA_014728145.1 Candidatus Zixiibacteriota bacterium
ATCCCGGTGATATCGTAAACCTGGTTGACAACCTGCCAGTAGGATTTATAGCCGGTCAGCCAGAGGTAATCCGATCCTCCCGAGGAATACAAAAAGACTCCCAAACTCGATGAGAAAGGATGGATGTAATCAAGGTAGATCCCGAAATAGGGGTAATTCGAGCCGGAACCGCCCAGCACCTGGAACTCTGTCTCGAGGCAGCAGGGGCTGTAATTGTTGGCGACCACCGAGCAGTTGGAGCGCTTGTCGGTGCCGTCGCCGATTCCGCGGTAGCGGTTGCTGATCAACTGCCAGTCCGAGCCCGGCTCCTGCTTTTCCCATCCCGCAAGTGAGCCTGAATTAAACCGCTCCATGAATTCATCTGCGGTGCGATCCTCGAGGCTGTAGAACCTGTGCCGGTTTATGATAAAGTCCTCCTGGATAGATTCCTGGATGATGCAGTAGAAGCCGAGAAGCTCGATTATCTTCTTGATGGCGGCCAGACTGCCTTTGCGCTTTAAGATCCAGGCCGCGTGCTGTAGAAACCGTCGTCGCTCCGTTTGCGAGGCATGAGGTGCATCCAGAAGCGGGAAGCCGAGGTTCTGGGCCAGTCGGAATACATACTTGCCCGGGCATTCGTCGTACCACATCAGCTTGTAGAGGTCACCCGCAAACTTTTTATGGTCCGCGTAGGACTTCTCGAAGATGCTCAAAAAACGGTTGAGCTGGTCATTGCCCTGGTCCTTGCCCGGCAAAAAATCCGGGCAGTCGAAGACTATCTCCTCCGGGGGAGAGTACGGTTTGATATCCTTCGCAGGCCAGAAGCGCCAGGGAGTGGTCCGGGACTTGAATTTTCCGGAATCGAACGCCATTATTCCCGGTTCTCCGATCGCAGTGAATCGAGCTTAACCGAACTGTCCGGCAATAAGCTCCAGTCGAAATGGGTCATAAACAAGAGACTCCCGTCGTAAAAGGTCGCGGTACTGTCGTTGGGTTCGCTGTCGGGGGGATAGAACACCTGTGTACAGCCGTCGAGAGAACCGTCGGCCAGGGCGTGGTCGCGCACGACTTTTTTGATCGAGTCCAGGTCGACATCCAGATAGGCGATCTTGGAGCTCCCGCTGTTGTCGAAAAACGATTCCATGTTGCCGGAGGCGGTCGGGTTCTCGTAGACCTGCTTCAGCCCGCCCACCGAGACGGCGTCATCATCGATCTGTTTCAGATCGGCGTAGACCTCGCGCTTTAGCTGAACCGGGACCGAGTACCAGTCGGTGGCGCTGTCGGCCGTGTTGTGCGCCCCGAAATGGATCACGTAGTCCTGCTCCCCGCCTCCGAAATCGAGGTCATCGAGTGTTGGTGAGAGGATCCAGCAGGTGACATCAGTCGATCCCAGGGCATAGGTCTTGACCCAGGAGGTGTCAGAGGTGACCCAGACCGTGCCCAGGCTGTCGCCCGCGATATCGGTCACGAACACCAGCACGCTGTCGGGAGGCAGATCCATCCCGGCCGCGTTCCAGTATTGCAGTTTAACGGATATCCGGTTCGAAAGCTCGTTGATCTCGATAGCTGAAGCGCATGAGACCGCCAAAATCGAAACCAGCACAAAACAAGCCAGTAACTTCAGGTTCTTCATAACCATACTCCTTTAAATGCCATTGATTTATTTTTTTCTTTTTGGTGCGGATATCGAAACTCTGCTCCCCGAAAGCGAGGCTGACCGCACCCGAGAATTCGGGGTTGACCGTGACTGTGTCCGCCAGGGTGTCGCCGGCCAAAGCCGCCCGGACGATATACGGATTGTAGCCGGTGGAATCCGACCAGCAGGGATCACAGGCCGGGCTGTCGTAGTGGAAGCGCTGGTATGTCAGCGTGTCTTTGACCTTACCGGATGCGTCGCTTTCACGGTTGCAGACAATCTGACCGTAGCCGTTTTCTATCCAGACCGAAGCACCTTGAACAGGACTTGATTCAGAAGTGACAGTAATCTCGCAGGTGCGTGCATAGGACAGGTCTTTGCCCAGGCCGTCATCATTTTCTGTGATCGTGTTTAACTCCAGGCCGTTTCTGGTGTCGGTGCACGGCCCCAGGTAAGTAATATCTATAACCTTTGAACCAGTTGAACTGTACGGGTAAGTACCATAAGAATTAAATATAAAGGTCGTGCTGTCCGAATTTTCAGTTACCACCGTATCGCCATGTAATGTGATGTCACCGCCTGTCCCACAGGAACCCAAAGCGACCGAACCGAAACTTACCGGGTAACCGGATTCACTGTAAAAGTAATTATTACTTATTTTGACATTGTAGACATCCAACGTCAGAAGACTCTGGCAAACCAGATAATCTCTATTCGAGCTTAACCTGGCCGGCATCAAGGCGGTACATTCAGACGGATCCAATGAAGCGGTATCAACTAATGTATCTATTGCAAAACACTTGTTTCTGATAAACTCGATGTCGTGAAAGCCTGAATCGTGATGCAACCTGATCACCTCAATACGTTCTGGAAGCCAGTCTATGTTCTCATCCTTGCCCCCATATCCACGAAACTCGTTATCATGATAAGACAGGTGCATATTTGATAATTCTGGATCCCCGGCAGGCCACCTACAATAAAGACCGATTGACTTTTCAGGTACGCCATCGGTGTCTTCACCAAATGACACATTAATCTGATTCCAACCGAAACTGTTGGGAAACCTGGCAGATCCTTTGCAGCCCTGCACTATTAGCCCGTTACAGCCAAAGTATTCAGTACCGAATTGTACTAAATTAGAATCGAATCGACAGCGGTCCCAGCTGTAGAAGACATCGAGAGCAAAAGGATCGCCGAGGTTGTTATTGAAATCAGATTCAGAC
>WJMC01000154.1 GCA_014728145.1 Candidatus Zixiibacteriota bacterium
AAAATAGCGGGGGCTGGATTTGAACCAGCGACCTTCGGGTTATGAGCCCGACGAGCTACCAGACTGCTCCACCCCGCATCGAAGTCATCAAATATATAAGTTTAATCTGTCCTGTCAAGCAATCATATTAATATAACCCAAATAATGACCGCCGGCAATCTATTTAAGTAAAATCCTGAAATACAAAGAGTTCAGTCGCGGTCTCGGTAATTAGTTGAATCTCGCGCTGTTTAATTGTATTATACAACTCAATACGAAAGCTGAAAGTGACTCATTAGATGTTTTGTTGAAAAAGTATATCTGTTCACTATGTACTACTTCATAAACGGATTCAAACACCTGCCCGGAAAAAACTGTGTTACCACCGCATTACGAAATATCCTCAACTTTTACCATAAGCTGATGTCCGAGGAGCTGATCTTCGGTCTCTCCGGAGGGCTCGGATTCTACTACAAGGAACTCGAAGGTTTTCCGAACCCGTTTATCGGTGGATCCGCAAGCGGGTTGGTCCAGAGGTTCTGTGACTATATGGGGCTGAAGCTGTACGAACTGCGCAAAGAAGATCCGGAGGCGGCTCACAAGTCGATGATCGGTAAGATCATGTCCGATTTGCCGGTAATCATCCAAATCGATCTCTATTACCTGGATTATTTCAGCAGTAAATTTCACTTCCCCCTGCATCGCCTGATACCGGTGGGTATTGACGATGAGTATGTCCATGTGGCCGATACCGGTTACCGCTCAATAAAGAAGACCGATATCGGACGATTCAAGCAGGGGCGTGTTTCGGATTATCCGCCGGGAAGTCCGGGAAATTTGCAATTGTTCATTGAAAAGCCTCAGGATGAGCTGCCAATCATCGAAAACCTGTGGGAGGTGATTGCCGACAACGCTGGCCGGATGATCTATTCCATAGATGCTAACGGCCTTGAAGCACTGGAAAGATTTACCAGTGACCCGGATAAATTTAATGATCTCGAATACCTTTATATTCAGATCGAACGGGCAGGCACGGGGGGAGCGCTGGGAAGGTTGATGTACCGTGATTTTTTAAGCGAGGCCAATCTCTACCGGCCCCATCCGAATCTGGTCGAAGCCTACGAACTCTATTCCGAGGTTGTGGATATATACCAGCGGGTTGTAAATGGTATAAAAAAGGGTCAGCGGGAGAGTTTCGATAAAGATATCGGCAAAACTTTCTTGCTCGAAAAAAAAGCGGTGGAAACGCTTTTGAGCCTTCCGGTGGAATAGATTATTTTATTGTACCATGGGTTAACATTACGTCATTACTTACCGAAAATTAACAGTAAGACACTCTGCCGGATGATTGTGACCGGTGAAAACGCAACATGGGGGATAGCTTATGCTGGTGCGATGTTCTTACTGCGAAACCGACCTGGGCCAGAAGGAGCCCCTGGGTCAGGATGATATCTCTCACAGCATCTGTGATGACTGCTTTGAATACTTCACTGATCAATGGTCCGGTAAGGATTTGAGTGAATATCTCGACCGTTTCGAGAAACCTGTCCTGGTGGTAAATTCTGACCGGCGGGTGGTTGCTTTCAATAAACAACTGGAGGAGATGACAGGTAAGAGCTATCGCGAAATGGCTGGCCTGCGTGGAGGCGAAGCGCTGGAATGCGCGTACGCTCGTCTTCCGGGTGGATGCGGGAAATCGGTTCACTGCCAGACCTGTACGATTCGAAACACCGTTTTGGAAACCATGGCGAGCGGATTATCCCAGAAAAACATCAATGCCTATCTCTTTCAGGAAGATCAATGCCTGGACGTAGTCATCTCGACTTTTAAAATCGACAATACGATCAGGGTGGTCATCGATCATGTGATTGTCAGAGAAAATCCACAAACTTGTGAAAACCAGCCTGTATCACGAAATTGAAATCAGCTTGAGTAATAAAAAAGCCGGCGGAAAGCCGGCTTTTTTTATTATAAACAGAACTGTTTACTCGAAATCTGACTGAAGATACTCACGCGTGGTCAACTGCCTCTGCATCCGTTCGGCCAGTTTTCGTGAGAACTGCTGGGCGGTGTTTTCACCATAGACCTTGAGCATCTGGTTCATCGCGATCACCTCGGAAATTACAGTGATGTTTTTGCCCGGTGAAACCGGAACGGTCACGATCGGAATCTCGACGCCCAAAATGGTTGTATAGGTCTCCTCGATCCCGAGACGCTCATAATCGGTTGTCTCATCCCAGAGTTGCAGGCGGACTTCTACCTCGACCCGTTTCTGCATCCTGATCGCCCGGATTCCGAACAACATCTCGATATCGATAATACCGATTCCGCGGACTTCCATGTGGTGGCCCAGAAGGTCGTTGCCGGAACCGACGATATAGTTCGGTCCCTTCTTGGTGACCTTGACCATATCATCCGCCACGAGTCGATGACCGCGTTCAATCAAATCCAGCGCGCATTCCGATTTGCCTACCCCGCTTTTGCCGGTATAGAGCATCCCCACGCCATAGACATCGACCAGGGTACCATGTAATGTTGTAAACGGCGCGAAGAAATCATCCAGATAACCGCTCATACGAGTAATTAAATCGGCGGTGGTCAGGCGGGTCTGGAAGACCGTGGTATGGTAACGGTTGGCGATCTCGATCAGTTCGGGCGAGGGTTTGATCGTCTTGGTTACGATAAAAAACGGGATGTCATGGCGAAAAACCTTCTCGAGATGACGGATACGGTCCTGCGAGGCCAGGCTGGCCAGGTAAGCCATCTCGGTTTCTCCCAGAATCTGGGCCCGGTTGGAGGCGAAACGCTGGGTGTAACCGGACAGTGCCAGCCCGGGCCGGTTTATGGCTGGTGTCGGCACACGCTTTTTGAGGCCGGTAGCGTCGGTTAACAGGTAGAGCTCCAAAAGCTCTCGACAATCTTTATATAGTTTTTCGACGGTCAGTTCGTTCATGGCTTCTAATAGTCCAGGGTAATATCCTCATCGGTCGTCAAATCAGGATTGGCTGTTTTTTTCCGCGCGACTTCTTTTTGCTGTTTATCTTTGAGTTTGCCTTTGTATTTTTTGAGCTGTCCGGAAAGCTTGTCAACCGCTTGCTCAATCGAAACCGCCATGGCGTCCGATTCGCTCGTACCGGTCAGAGTGGAGCCGTAGACCTTGACTGAAACTTCGGCCAGGTGTCGGTAACCCTCTACAGTCAAAACGACATTAGCCGAAATTATCCTGTCGTAATAGCGGGTCAATTTTTCCAGTTCCTCGTGGACGATGTCCTTATATTCTTTGGTCAGCTCAAAATGCCTGGCTGTGATATTAACCTGCATTACGTACTCCTTTCTTATAGTAACCCATTTTCCAGATTATCAGCCGTCAATTTGACGCCGGGATCTCGTGACCCATGGCGTTGTTTCAGGCGAATGTCGGGTATTCGACGCAAGCACGGCCACTTTGACCGACCTGTCGAAACAGGCGCGTTTAAAAGTATAACATACGAAGTCATCAAAAAGTTTAATAACCCGGCTGAGAGATTGTTTTTGCCCCCGATAGTTGATCTGTGAGATAGAACCGTATGACTGCCCAAAGTTGCCTGAATCATTCCGTCAACCCTGGGGTGTCTGTGGATGATATGATTTCAGGTTTTTTCTCCACACTGGAAAAATCATGATATGTATCGGATTTGTCAACTGTTTTCTTTGTTTACTATCTTTCTGAACCGCGCAGATTTGATCTGAAGCTCCTTGCGATACTTAGTCACCGTGCGCCGGGCGATCTTGATACCGTCGGCATTGAGTTTCTTCTGGATCTCCTCATCAGAAAGTGGCTTGGCCTTGTCCTCGCCGTTTATCAGTTCTTCCAGTTTCTGCTTGACACGGCGCTTCGTCATCGATTCACCGTTTGATCTCTGCAGTCCGCTGTTAAAGAAATACCTGATCTCGTAGACACCCTGCGGTGTCTGGACATATTTGCCATTGGAAACACGCGAGATCGTGGCAACGTTCATCTCGACCCTGGTGGCGATATCCTCCATGATCATTGGCTTGAGATAATCAGGACCTTTTTCGAAGAACTCATACTGCTGTTCGATTATCGCGTTCATGACCTTGATCATCGTGGCCCGCCTCTGGTTGATCGCGTTTAAAAACCAGCGCGCCTGTTCCAGTTTTTCGCGTACATATTTTTTGGTGTCCTTGGCAGTTTTGTTGCCACGACCCAAAAGCTGTTTATAAGACGAGTTTATCCTCAGCCTGGGCATCGAGCGGTCATTGTGCATAACTACATACTGACCTTCGATCTTGTCCACGATCAAATCCGGTATCACCGTCGAGGCGCCCTGGGCAAATTTGCCGGAGGCCGGACGGGGTGACAATGAGCGGATAACATCCATCGCGTCGTTGATTCTCTCGATCGAGACATTAAAAGAGCGCGAGAGCTGAAGCGGTGACTTGCGGTCGAGTTCATGGTAGAACTGATCGAGAATCTTGTATGGCAGAGAATTCTCCAGGTTGCGTTCGGCCAGCTGGATCAGAAGCGATTCCTTGATCGAGCGCGCGCCCACGCCGGGTGGATCGAACTGCTGGATTCGTTTCAGGATTTCCTCGATCTTCTCCGGCTCGACCCTGATCGCATCGGCCAGCTCCTCGACCGGACAACTCAACAACCCGGAATCGTCGATATTGCCGATAATAAATTCACCGATATCGTAATCTTCAGGCTCCAGTTTCAATAGCGATAACTGCTCCAGGAGGTGCTCGTAGATTGATTTTTCCAGGGCAGGGGTATTGGTCTGCCATTCCTCCTGCTTTTCACGCATCCGGCGGAAAGTATAATCATCGGCATCATCGTCCAAATAACTCTCCCAATCGGTATCGCTCTTGGTCATAGCCGGGTCGAGAATCGGATCCTCGTCGCCCAGAACATCGCTTTCTTCGTATTCGTCCTCGGTTGTATCCTGCTCGAGAACTTCTTCCTCTTCCAGCATCGGGTTGATCTCGAGCTCATGACGCAGGACCTGTTCCAGTTTCAATGCCGGCATCTGCAGCATTTTCAGCGACTGGATCAATTGTGGAGCCAGCTTGAGCTGTTGCTTTATCTGTAATCCGAGTTTCATAGACTGTTTCCCATAATCCTTTTATACTTCTTATCGGATATGTTTGCGAAATCTGGCAGATTTTATTCCAAGTTCTTTACGATATTTTGCGACTGTCCGCCGGGCAATCATAAAACCTTTTCCCTTTAATTTCAATTGAAGAGCTTCATCTGTCAGCGGTTTGGCAGAATCCTCTCTGGCTACCAGGTCTTTAAGTTGTTGCCTGATCCTGTTTTTGGCAACCATCTCACCATCCACGGTTTCCATTCCCTGGTTAAAGACAGCTTGAATCTCGTAGACTCCCAGCGGGGTTTGCATGTATTTTCCGGCTGAGGCGCGCCAGACAGTGCTGGTGTCGACACTGATATCATCTGCGATTTCTTCCATCTTCATAGGCTTTAGATAATCCGAGCCTTTCTCGAAAAACTCACGCTGTCTTTTAATGATCGCCCGCATCATTTTCAGCATGGTCTCACGACGCTGTTTGATCGCACTTATCAAATCCCTGGCATTCTGGTAATTGGACTTGAGGTACCGCCTGGAATCTTCATCAAACCCCGCCTTTTTCCTGGTATAGGGTTCGTAGGCGTAATTGATCGAGACCTTCTGGGCAAACTTGTCGATATGCATGGCGACATACTCACCGTCGATTTTTTCGACCAGCATATCCGGTTTAACGGCGATATCTTTAACCGCGAACTGTGCACTGGCAGGGCGGGGAGAGAGCGTTCGAATCAGTGCCATGGCGCGCTCAATCCGCTCAACTGTGGTTTTATAGGCACTGGCCAGCTGTTGCGGAGATTTACGGTCCAGGACTTCGTAGTAGTCCTCGAGAATACGGTAAGCCAGGCTGTTTTCATGCCCTTTTTCTGTAAGCTGAATCAACAGGGACTCCTTGACCGAGGATGCACCTACACCTGATGGGTCGAACTGCTTGATCTGGTTCAGTACACATATCACTTCGTCTTCATCAACTTCGATTTTTTCAGCCAGTTCATTGATCGAAACGGTTAAAAGTCCGGAATCCTCAATATTGATTATGATTGCTTCGCCGATTTTTCGCTCAACTGCTGACAGCCTCAGAAGTGAGAGCTGGTCTAAAAGATGTTCGCACAGTGATTTTTCCGCAGGGGGTGTATTGGTCTGCCACTGTTCGTGCTTTCTGCGTAACAGCTTGAGCGCATCGTCATAGCTGGCCTCATCACCGAGTGCCTGATTCCAGTCAGTGTCGCCTCTGGTCATTGCCGGATCGAGAGCCGGTTCCTCGGCGCAGAGTTCTCTTTCAATGATTTGATCCATACTTTCAATCGCAGGTTCTTCCGGGTCAGCCAGCTCCAGCACCGGATTGGCCTGAAGTTCCTGTTCGACATGAAGATCCAGTTCCAGCGAGGACATCTGAAGCAGTTTTATCGACTGCTGAAGCCTGGGGGTCATTCTCAAAGATGTTTCCGGTGTTAGTCCCGGGGTCAGTTTCATGTCCATAATTGATTGCCTATTAACAGTTTACAACTGCCTGCGCTATCTCTATTATCGGCACATGAGGCCTTCAGTTTAAACGGAATTTTTCACCAAGGTAGACCTTGCGCGCCTCCGGGTCATTGGCCAGATAATCAGCAGTCCCGGCCTTCAAAATCGTACCGTCGCACATGATATAGGCCCGGTCGGTAATCGAAAGCGTCTCGCGCACATTGTGGTCGGTGATCAGAATCCCGAAATCGTCGGCCTTCAGCTTGCCAATTATGTTCTGAATATCCTCAACAGCGATCGGATCGATCCCGGCAAAAGGCTCATCCAGTAGCAAAAAAGTCGGGTTCAAGGCCAGCGCACGGGCGATTTCGACCCGTCGGCGCTCACCGCCCGAGAGAGTATAAGCATAGTTATTTCTCAGATCGGCGATATCCAGCTCTTCCAGCAAGAACTCAAGGCGTTCTTTCTGTTGCGATTTAGGTATTTTTCGCATCTGCAGGATCCCATGGATATTGTCCTCGACCGTCAGCTTGCGGAATATAGATGGTTCCTGGGCCAGATAGCCGATCCCTTTGCGGGCCCGTTTGAACATTGGCAGACCGGTCAAATCGAAATCGTCGATCATCACACGGCCCCTGTCCGGCTTAATGAAACCTATTATGCTGTAAAAGGTTGTGGTTTTTCCAGCGCCGTTGGGGCCGAGCAGTCCGACTACTTCACCGCATTTGACCTCGATCGAGACCGAATCGACCACCTTTCGTCGACGATAAGTTTTCTCCAGGTCGATCGAGCGCAGGATCGAACAGGGCGGTTTGCCGGCAGTTTCTGACTGATTTTGGTTCGAGAGGTTTTCCATAATATGTGCCGATCGGTTTGGCAAGCAAAAAACGCGCCAAAGCCTTTAAAAATAATATAACCTGTTTTAACCCGCTGTCAAGTTAAAAAGCTGATAGTACTGATTCTTTAGCAGAGTCCATCACAATTATACGGTCGAATCGTTCAAAATCCTCAAGAGTATCACCAGAAATGCCGTTTTTATAAATATATATGTCAGATACCAAGACTAAACAGAGAATGGCCGTGATCGGTGGCGGCAACATCGGCTCCGCGATCGCCCTGGGGCTGGTCAATTCCAAGAGATTCTCGCCTGACCAGATCATGGTCACGCGCCGTCGAGTTGCGCTTCTCAAGGATCTTGAGAAGCAGGGCTTCGTGATCGAGGCTGACAACTGCAATGCTGTCCGGGCGGCGGAAATAATTGTGATAGCTGTCGAACCGGGACAGCTCAAGGGCGTCCTCAGGCAGATATCACCCGCGCTCGATCCGAACCGTCATATAGTTTTCTCGATCGTTTCGGGAGCGGAGATTGCACAAATAAAGAAGATCCTCGACACAGATGTTCCGGTGGTGCGTGTAATGCCTAATACCGCGGTGGCAATCGGAGAGTCGATGACCTGTATATCCGTCGATGATACCGATAAGAGCGCAATGGAGACCGCGCGTTCGATTTTCGATTCAGTTGGAGCGACCCTGGTGATCGAGGAAGACCTGATGGTTCCGGCGACCGCTCTCTGCGCCTGCGGGATCGCCTTTTTCTTCCGGGCCATACGGGCGGCTTCTCAGGGCGGAATCGAGATCGGGTTCCATTCGCGCGAGGCGCTCCAGATGGCGGCCCAGACTGCCAAGGGGGCGGCGGCGCTTCTGAACCGGCAGAAAAATCATCCGGAAACACAGATCGACCTGGTGACCACTCCGCGTGGATGTACGATCGCCGGGCTGAACAATATGGAACACCAGGGGTTTTCCTCGGCCATGATCCGCGGCATCCTGACCTCCGCCGAAAAAGCGGAAAAGCTCTTTCATGTGAACAACGGCGAGGATTGATCAACGCTTGATCCATGCCTTTTCAGCGGGGATCGATTTTTACACTTAATCCATTTCCTGTTAAGAATCTGCTGTTGCCAGTAATCCTGTCAAATTCAATCTTCCATCGGGCTGAAGTCTGAAGAGCGGAATCAGTATCAGCATTCATAAAAACCTTGCCGGAAAGGAGATTCATGCTATATTGTTTGATGTCAGATATTGTCCGCACTTCTATATGATTATAAATTAGCAGGGAGGTTGCCATGAGAGTTCTTTTGGTTATATGTCTGGCATGTGTGATGGCTTTTTGTGGATGCCAGGACAAACCGCTCGACAACCAGGCGGATATGTTTCATAAAATAGACACTGATCCGGGCATCAACGAGATCGCATCTCAGATCGATTACTACCAGCAACTCGAGAACAGCAAGCTAAATGATTTCTGTCATCGTGGAACCCTTCAAGGGTACTGGATTCGCGATGCGGTCTTCAGCTTTACGGGCGAACTTTCGGGCGTAATGTACGAGAAAAACAACGCACCGTTCGCTTATTACAACGGCGAATTCTTTAAGACAAATGACGGCAACCAGTATTTTTCAGCCTCGATATCAGGTTACTACACCGACCACGTAATGGGTTTCATGTTCGGGACGTGGTACTACGATGACTACCGGATGTGCCCGATGTGCGGAACGGGTCATGGGCAGTTCAACGGTTACCTGGTGCTCTACGAAAACAGTGAATGGGGCAAGGTGCGCGGTGAATTCGGCGACTATACCCAGCCGGTTGATCAGGACAGCCTGCCGATGAGCGGAGTCTGGAAGACGGTCTGCAGAAACACCGACAGTGTCGAGAAGTAGAATGAATTTAAACTGGATCCCTTAGAAGCGAGACTGATGAAAACGAGTACCGCAGTGCTTGCAGATTTTTGCCCGGAATTTTACCACCTCATCACATTCCGGGCATCTTTTTGTCATATACGCCGATTCATTGCGATGACGGTTCAACTGCGCTGAAGCTACACCATGGAAATAGTCCGCCTGATCCCGTTCAGCCTTATCGATAATTAATTCCATCGGGTTACCATCATCGTCACAGACATCTCTCATATCAAAATCGATCCTGGAAGTGATCAGTCCCTCATCAATCTGGATGTCATTAAACTCATCCCACCTGAAAGAGCGGATTTGACTGCGGTTGAAAAGCTTCAGACGGATCATTATCAGCCTTTTATTGGTGGCAATATAGCGAAACTTTTCTGAGCTGAAAAAACCGCCGGATTTGACAGTCGCCAGAACTTCCTCGTCTTCCGGGATGTAACATCCATAACATTGTTCAAATTTCATGTACATTCCATTGTCAGTTGTGATGTTGTCATGCCAGATCTACAGGTAGATACTGGCTATGGATATATATAATTTCGACAGATCAATGGATTTCTTTACTTTGCCTGTATTGTGCTGTGGCAGATCGTGAGCTTCCGACTTCAGCCAGGAGCTTTAGACCTGTCATGTAAAAATCCGATGATTTAGATTTCTCCGCTTGCCCACCGATCAAGATCGGTGACCTCGGTCGCTATGACGACTTGTGCATCCATGTCTTCGCTGGGAGCACAGCGACGAAGCAATCTAAATTAAGTGATCTAAGTAACGCGGTGGGCAAACTCAAGATTAACCGGAAATTTTTTACTGAAGGTTGAGGGAATCTTTCGGGCATGAGACTTGTTAAACTGCCGCGGGGATTTCCTGGTCTTTGTATTGAAGCTGATAGAGGTTCCAGTAGATACCGCGCTTTTTGAGAAGCTCTTCGTGGTTGCCGATCTCGCGGATCTCACCCTTATGAATGACGACGATCTTGTCGACCTGCTTGATAGTCGAGAGCCTGTGCGCGATGATCAGGGAAGTACGACCCTTCATCAATGTCTCGGTTGCCTTCTGGATGATAAGTTCGGTTTCGGTATCGACCGAAGATGTGGCTTCGTCGAGAATCAATATCTTCGGATCGAAAGCCAGCGCGCGCGCAAACGATACCAGTTGTTTTTGACCGACAGAAAGCAGACCGCCCCGCTCGCCGACATCGGTCTTGAGGTCGTTTTTCAAGCCACTACCGATTCTCATCAAGTTGATCTCGCGAGCAGATTTTTCGATCTGATCATCACTGATCGAGGGATTTCCCAGGCGGATATTCTGATCGATTTTACCCGAAAACAAGAACACATCCTGCAACACCAGCGATATATTTTTTCGTATCTGTTGTTCGGTAAGCTGCTTCAATTCGATACCATCGAGCTTGACACTCCCTTTCTGGTAATCATAGAAACGCAGTATCAGATTTGTGAATGTCGTCTTGCCTGAGCCGGTGGCGCCGACTACGGCCACCTTTTCGCCGGCTTCGATCGTCAGGTTGATATTCTTGAGAATCCATTCGCCCGGGTTGTAGGCGAACCAGACATCCTTGAATTCGATCTTTCCACGAACATCGGACAGCTTCTGAAGTTTTACCGGAGGAGTGATCGCGGGCCTGGTGTCCAGAAGTTTAAAGACACGCTCCGAGGATGCCATGGCGGTCTGGAGGATATTGTACTTCTCCGAGAGGTCGCGAATCGGACGGAAGAACATCTCCATATACTGAGAAAATGCGACCAGCGTTCCAAAAGTGAGTGTGCCCTGGATAACCTTGCTTCCGCCGTACCAGATGATTATCGCGAGGCTGAGTGCGCCGATAACTTCGATCACAGGGTAAAACAGTGCGTAGTAGATGATCGAACGATGGTGCTTTTTCTTAAGCTCATCGTTGATTTTGTCGAAGCGTTTGAAGACTCGATTTTCCTGCACGAAGTGCTGGACCACTGAAACGCCTGATATATGCTCCTGGACATAGGCATTGAGACGTGCTATCAGACGCCTGATTTCACGGTAGGCGTGACGGACCTTGATGCGAAAGATGATGGTTGCCACTATCAGGAGCGGAAGCCCGATTAAAGCCATCAGCGCAAGTTTCCAGTTGATTACCAGCATTACGCCGATGATCCCGAAGATTGTCAGCAGATCGCCCAAAATCGTCACCACGCCCGAGGAAAATAGTTCGTTGAGCGAATTGATATCCGAGGTTATTCGGGTCAGCACCCTTCCAACCGGGTTGCGGTCGAAGAAATTCATACCCAGCGACTGCACATGTCGAAAGACCGCCAGCCGCAAATCGTACATTGCCCTCTGCCCGATCCATTCCATCAGGTAGATCTGCCCGAAAGTCGAGACAAACTGCACGACAAGGATGGCGGCATAGATCAGAACCAGCCAGCCCAAACCCTCTATATCATCGTTGGCGATATACTTATCGATTCCGGTTTTGATTACATACGGTCCGGCCAGCTGTAGAAGCGAGGCGATGATCATGATAAAAAATGCCAGCACCATCCATTTTTTGTATGGCATCAAATACCCGATCAGCCGTTTCATCAACCGGGCATCGTAAGCCTTGCCGAGGTTTTCATCGTCAAAGAATTCCCTGCGCGGAGCCATCTCAGATCGCCTCCAGTTGCTGTTTCAATGACTGCAGTTCGACTATCCGTGCGTACTCGGGTGACTTTTCGATCAATTCATCATGGTTGCCGCAGGCGATGATCTTGCCCTGGTCCATGACACAGATCTTGTCAGCGTTTTTGATAGTTGAAATCCTGTGGGCGATAATGATCGATGTGCGCGACTGAATAACATCGCTTAGGCTCTTTAAGATTCTATCCTCCGTGCTGGTGTCTACCGAAGCGAAAGCGTCGTCCAGGATCAAAATCGGCGGTTTACTGATTATCGCCCGGGCCAGGGCGGTCCGTTGTTTCTGGCCACCGGAAAGGGTTACACCCCGTTCGCCGATCATGGTTTCGAAGCCATCCGGAAACTCCTCGAACTCCTCGGCGATACCGGCGATTTCCGATGCCCTGCGGACTTCGTCAGCAGGAGATTTCTCCAGCCCAAAAGCAATATTGTCCGACAATTTCTGGGAAAACAGGAAAGCCTCCTGGGGCACATAGCCGATCTGGGTGCGCAGTTTTTTAAGTTCGATCTTGTTGATATCGTGACCATCGATAAAGATTTTGCCGTCGGGAAGCTGGAAGGTGCGCACCAGCAGGTTGACCAAAGTCGATTTCCCGCACCCGGTCGGACCGACTAATGCCAGGTTGCTACCGGCTGGAATTTTGAGATTGATATCTTTCAGGATCAAGCGCTCATCGTTGGGATAGGAGAAATTAAGATCGCGGATTTCAATCTCGCCCTCGAATCTCTGCGGGGTTTCACCTTCGGGTCTGTCGACGATCTCAGATTCACGGTCGAGGATCTTATTGATCCGTTCCAGTGAGGCAGTTCCCCTTTGAAAAAGCGAGACAGTCCAGCCGATCGCCAGCATCGGCCAGGTCAGCCTCATCATGTATTGGATAAATGCCACCAGCGTACCCAGAGTGATCACCCCGGCAATTACCTGCCGTCCGCCGAAATACAGGAGCGTCAGAGTGATCAACCCGACCACCAGAAAAATCAGCGGAAGAAACAAGCCACGGGTTTTGGCCAAAGACAGGTTTAAATCGATGTAGGTTTTATTTAGTTTCGAGAAATCCTCGATCTGCGGATTTTCCTGGTTGTAAGCCTTGACAACTTTTATACCGGACAGATTTTCCTGCACAAACGAGGACATCTTCGAGAAATGCTCCTGGATAGCAAAAAATTTCTTATGAATCTGCATCACCAGCTTGTTGGTCATCAAAGCCAGAATCGGAACCGCCGCCAGGGCGATCAGGGTCAGTTTCCAGCTCAGGATGAACATGAGAGTCAGGGCGACCGCGATCGAGATGACGGAATTTCCGATCTGCATAACAGCCGGACCGACCAGCAGTCTCACCGCTTCGATATCGTTGGAACCGCGAGCGATAATATCGCCGGTCGGAGTGTTTTGATAAAACGAGCGGGGCAGTCCCAGAAGATGGCGGAAAAACTCGTTGCGGAACTCGTACTCGAAAATCCGTGAAGCCCATATCAGCGTACGCCTCATCATAAAACGAAAGAAACCGGCCGTCAGCGCGATGATCAATATCAAAAGGGCATAACGCTGGAGATCGGACATAGTGGCACGGTTCTGTTTTAGGCTGTCGATAGCCAGCTTGACGATCCAGGGGGATGCCATCAGGATAGCATTCGATAAAATTGTGACTACCAGCCCCCAGGAGATATAGAATTTGTGGCGCCGGAAGTGTTTGAACACCCGGGCTAATGTATGACGAAGGTTGTATTGTTTTTCCGACATAAAAGTGCTAACGCATCAGGGCTTTCGAAGTTCCTTCAAACTAAATGCTTTACAGAACGAACCAGGTTAATTAAACTGAAATTATAGCCTGTGAGTGATCTAATGTCAACTATGAGTTCCATAAAGCGATTCATCGCCGATGATATGGTCGGTAAGCTGGCCCGCTTCGTGAGGCTTTTGGGCTACGACTGCGTCTACCAGAAAGGCATCGAGGACAAGCATTTAATTGAGCGAGCGCTGGTCGATGACAGGATAATCCTGACCCGCGACACACGGCTGGTTGAAATGGTTCTGGCCAAAAAGTACCTGTTGATCGAATCTGATGACCCGGAAATTCAACTCCGGCAGGTTATTTCAGACTGTGAACTCAAAATCGATCCCGGCACTATCCTGTCACGTTGCCTCGTATGCAATCAACGGCTGGAAGATATTGAAAAATCCGAGGTTGCGGAGAGGGTCTGGCCGTATGTCTACCGGACTCAGGAGGAATTCAAAATCTGCTCGGAGTGTGAGCGAATCTACTGGGAGGGGACTCATGTCGAGGCGATCAAAAAAAGACTCAGGAACTGGGGTGTTATAGATTGAGTTTAGAACAGGCCAAGGCTGACCTGTACCCCGGCAAAGAGCGACAGGAACTTGGAATTGAACGAGACCACCTCGTCACCGGAATACTGTTCCAAATCCTGCACGATATCGTATTGCGCGTTTAAATCCAGAGTGATTTTGGGAAAGACTGAAAACCGCAATCCGCCCTGCAAATTCCAGCCGAACTTGGTTTTGCTGTCGAGCGTGTTGGAAGCGATTTCATCACCCTCGGAATCCTTCAGGCTGGTCCTGCTGGAAAAGTAATAGACTCCGATACCCGCGCCGGCATAAGGCTGAAAACCGGGTATGGGTGGCGACAGTTCCAGGCCAAGAGTGGCCTTCAGGAGATCGTTGGTGTAGGTTTCGGTGAAGAGATCATCGGGATATCCCTGAATACTGACACTGCGGTCATCGCGTTCGAAAAAAACTCCCTGGACCCCCAGCCGGTAGCTGACGAATGGCAGGGAAGCCATATTCAGCTTGCCGAAACCCATGATCGAGAACCCGGTTTTGGTGTATTCGTTGAATTCTCCCTGGGGCAGTGTGGCGCCCAGTCCGCCCCCGATTGAACCGGAAAGCCCCGCGGCGGTCAGGGTTTGAACCGTCAATAAAAAGATTATCGCCAATGCTTTGATCTTCACCCTAATCTCCTTACATCTCATTTCAGGCCAATCTAAGAGTATGATGTTGCCGGGAGGCTGTCAACAATAATTCAGCTACCTCTTTAGCGAGAAACTGAATGTGAACGCCTCATATAGGTTATCGCCAAAAAAGTCCTCGGCTGAAGTATTAACCGCCATGGTGTAGACGGTTTGATAGGAGAGGTCATCGTCGGGATAAAACAGGAAAGCCTGGTCACTGATCCATTCGAACTGCCCGGATATCTCGAGGACATCATTTGAAAAAGAAAAAGCGTTCTCCGCGCTGAAACGGTTCATCGAGGTATTGAAGCGCACCTGGAGCACAACCGAGGTACCCTTCAGTTCAGTGTCCTGCTCGGGGTAATGATATTCGACCGCGACCGGTTCGGTTCGAAAGCTGTGCGGTGATAAACCGTAGACCGGATTCCCCCAGATATCGACAATCTGCTGGTCTATCGTGACCGTGTAATCTGTATCGGCGCGCAGATCGGAAGTCAGTGGGTATGTATAGATGGTATGGTCTTCCGATGATTGTCCGTTCTGGTAGGAGAATTCCGGGCTTACAGTGAACGGGTCGACCACGCGGTATTCATCGATCGGCACATTGAACCTGAGTCTCATCCGGCGCGGGTAGTTTTCGACTGCGGGTATATTGGGATTTCTGATTTCCAGCTGTAGAAGACGCGCGCTGTCGGTAGTGAACTCGAATTCCAATTTTTCCGGCAGGTGAAAGCCAAGCGTGTCGACCGCGGTGGTGTCGATTGCGCAACTGTACGATGTCATAGTCTGATAAGCCGGCCGGGGGTAGATCCTGAGTATGTGCTGTGCCAGGTCCGGGACAATATCAGTAGAATCACTGGAATACTCGATCGCCCAGTTTGAATAGAAATCAAATTCCGGATCCGAGGAAAAGGCCTCAATCATACTGGCAGTATCCATCGGTCTTTTGAAATATATCGCCAGGGGTTCAGTCATGCTCCCGACAGGCGTTTTGGATTTAAACGATACGCTGTCGATATAGCGGTCGAGTGGATCCTCTTCCGGCATTGCCGGATTATCCTCGCACCCGGTTAAGACAACGGAAGAAATTAAAATTATCAATATGAAAATACGCATATCGGTAACCTCTCTTTTGTGTTCAACCCTAACTCCCGGTCGCTGTTACTGCCAGTAGCGGATTAAAGATCAGGTTGTTCGCATGGCGAATGTAAATACCCGGACAGTTTTTCCGCCCGCTGAAATACAAATCTACGGAGCAGGCTCAAATCAAATGGTCCAGCGACAAAGCAAGACCTCTGTCGCTTACAAGCCCCAATCTCAATATATGCTTTGTGATTCGGCGGGCAAGGTTAAATCTGAGTGTTTAAATGATACGCTGATCAATTTTTATGGCCGTTGCCGTTCTCGAGCGAATCGACAATCATGCCGTCTTTGAGTTTGACCAGGCGGTTGGTGCGTTTGGCAATATTGGGATCGTGGGTAATCATCAGGATAGTACTGCCGTCGCGCCAGAGCTCATCGAACAAAGCTATGATCCTCTGTCCCGATTTTGAATCGAGATTGCCGGTCGGCTCATCGGCCAGAATCAACCTCGGGTTGTTGGCCAATGCGCGCGCGATCGCCACCCTCTGCATCTCGCCTCCGGAAAGCTCTGTCGGGCGATGGTCCATACGGTCACCCAGCCCGACACGGTCTAAAAGCTCAGACGCACGCTTTTTGCGTTCTCGGGACGGTGAACCGGCGAACATCAGGGGCAGTTCGACATTCTCGAACGCGGTGGCATAGGGCAAAAGATTGAAATTCTGGAAGACAAAACCTATTTTACGATTGCGGATTTCAGCCAGCTCATTGGGTTCAAGGTTTTCGACCCGCTGGCCGTCCAGGAGGTACTCGCCACCCGAAGGAACATCCAGGCACCCGGCGATATTCATCAAAGTCGACTTGCCCGATCCGGAAGGGCCTACGATCGAGACAAATTCGCCCGACTTCAGCTCGAGGTCGACTCCCTTGAGCGCTTTGACCCGGATTGAACCGGTATCGTAGATCTTTAATATGCTCTTCATAGAAATCATGTTGCCATTGTGCATAATCTCACCTCTCACTCGTAACGTAGGGATTCGACCGGGTTTACAGACGCGGCTTTACGTGATGGGAAGAAACCGGCCACTATACCGATCAGGCCCAGGATAGACGCGGTAACTATCGCGATTGTGCCCGATATGGTCGGCTTGCCCAGCCACCTGAGGGCTTCGTTTTCGAACTCGACCGAGGCCATCATGCCGGTAATTGCAAATGATATGGCGATACCGAGCAGACCGCCGATACAGGCGATCAAAAGAGCCTCGAGTATAAACTGCGCCATGACCTGGAATTTTTTTGCTCCCAGTGCCATCTTGATGCCGATTTCGGTCGTTCGTTCCTTCACCGCGACGTACATGATATTGGCCACACCGACACCGGCCACCAATAGAGTCAGGCCTCCGATCAAGCCGAAAAATATCTGCATTCCGAGCATGACCTTGCTCATCGTCTCGACATTTTCGACGAAATTCCAGACATGTACAGTCGACATATCGGTCGGATCGAATTCGTATCTTCCGGCCAGTTCCTGCACCAGACGGTCCTCCATCCAGTCAGCGTGTTTGGTGTCGTGAAGCTGGATTACCAGGTTGTTCATATAACGGTGCCCGTAGATACCCTCGAAAGTTGTGGCGGGGATAATCACGCGGTTCCAGTCCGGTCCGGAATACATCCCCATCTGCATCTTTTCCGCCATAACACCGATTACGGTAAACTGGTTGCGATTGATTTCGATCTGCCGACCGACCATCTTTTCGACAGGCATGTTTTCTCCAAACAGGTCGGCCGCCAGCTCGTGCCCCAGGAAAGCTACTCTGCGTTTGTTTTCCATGTCGAGATCATTGATGAAACGACCCCCTGACTGCGGGATCATATTGCGCATATTTTCATAGCTTGGATATACGCCGTTGCACATCCGGTTGAACATCTTCTTGCCATTGGCAACCGTGACACCCCAGCGTGTATATTCGCCGCCGATTTGTTTCGCTTCTGGAATTCTCTGTTTGAGATAATCGATTACTTCCTTCTCGAAACGGATCCTGCGTCCGCGCGGCAGGCCCTTGTACGGTTTGGAAGTCTGACCGCCCCAGATGATCACGATGTTCTCACCCAATCCCTTCTGGTTTTTGGCCAGGCTGGTGCGCAGACCCTCGCCGAATGCCAGTAGCATAGTGATTGACATAGTGCCCCACACGATCGCCAAAATCGTCAGGAACATACGTTTTCTCTGGGCTTTGAATTCGCGCCAGAACATCTTAAATACTAATCCGAGACTGAACATAAGCTACATCATCTTTAAAGCTTTAACCGGGTTCATAGTCGAGGCCCTGCGGGCCGGGAAGTAACCGGCCAAAATCGCGATTATCAGCAGGGCCGTGATTGTCGAGATGCTTACGAAAGTTGATACCTGGGGTACACCGACATACTCGTCGAATCCGAGCTTAGGGAAGAAGTGGACGATAGTCGAGGCAAACAGGTAACCGAGTCCGCCACCCAGCATCGTCAGAAAAGTGGTCTCAAACAAAAACTGCCTGAGGATAAATCCGCCTTTTGCTCCCAGGGCCATTTTGAGGCCGATTTCACGAGTGCGTTCCTCAACCACCACGTACATGATGTTTGCGACTCCAATTCCGCCCACTATCAGTGTGGCGATCGAAATAATATAGAGAAAGATCCGAAATCCCCAGAAAAAGTAAGTAAAGAATTCCGTGTTTTCCGTCGTATCCCACATGCTCAAGGCCTGTTCATCAGCCGGGTCAAACTTGTACTTCTGGCCCATAATCTGGAAGTATTTCTGTTTGGCGATCGGATGAACTTCTTTTGATTCAGCTTTCCAGACCGTATTGTTTACATAGCTTTGCCCATAGAGAGCGACGAAAGTAGTCGCCGGGATATACAGTTTGCGATTGTCACGGCCGTTGTAATTGGAATCCTGGTTTTTCTCTTTGAGGATGCCGATTACAGTGAAAGGTTGACCGTCGAGGTAAGCCGTTTCGCCGACGGCCTTTTTACCCTCGCCGAAAATCTGGTCGCGGAGTTTATTGCCCATAAAGCAAACCCGCCGCCTTTGCCCCAGGTCGTTTTCATTGATGAACCGACCGCCGGCATCTGCAATAATGTTTCTCATCAGAGAATACTCCGGCCAGGTGCCCACCACCGGGGCTACCACGTTGACTTTGTCATGTTTGACAGGCCGGTTCCATTGCGAGTACTCAGGAGCGATATATTTCAATTCCGGGATCTGTTGTTTGAGCATATGTACATCTTCTATCCGATGCCAGATTCGTCGTCCACGGGGCAAGCCCTCATAGGACATGGAGGTTTTACCGCCCCAGACGATGACGATATCCTCGCCCATACCCTTGAATGCCTTGGTCTGGTTGACATGGATACCGTAACCGAAAGCACCCAGCAGAATCACCGCGGCGGTGCCCCAGAAGATTCCGAACAGGGTCATGATTGTGCGCAGTTTTTGACCGCGCATATCACGCAGTATTTGTTTAATGAACATCCAGTTCACTATTCGATCTCCCGCGGTGGATATTCAATGATTTTCTGACTGCTGTCGATTCCGGCCAGAACCTCTATATTGAGGCCGTCCGAGAGTCCGACTTCTATCGGGATGGTTTGGATTTCACCGCTGGCTGAATCCTTGATGTCGACAAAGGTGGAATCATCTTCGAATGTCACCAGGCGTTCGGGGATCATCAGGATATCGTGCTTTTCATTGATGATGATCTCGGCTGTAGCGGAGTATCCGGCCCGGAGAACGTTTTCGCCGGTTTGTTCGATCTCGATTTCAACATCGAAGACAGTGGTCTGGTCTTCTTTTCTTGCCTTGGAAGCGATCCTTGTCAGCCTGCCCGTGACCGTGTCCGACGACAGCGCACCGACCTTCAGAAACACATCCATACCCTCATAAAGCTTGCCGACATCGATCTCATCGACTGTACCGCGAAATACCAGGTTTTGCATATCCGCCAATATGATGATCGGTGTGCCGGGTTGATAGGAGGTCATCGGTTCGACCGGGTCGCCCTCCTCGGCGTATCGGGCCAGTACAGTGCCGGCTACCGGTGCCAGGATGACCGATTCGATTGCGCCCGAGGAAGTCATCGTTTTACCCTCGCGCAGGAGGCTGAGGGCTTCCTTGCGACGCTGTACACTCAAGCGCGCGACATCGACATTCTTTTTGGCATTATCGTATTCCGACTGTGAAAGAAGCTTTTTATCATAGAGTTCTTTTTTGCGTTCATAATCAGCCTGGGTGTTGCGGAAGATCACCTGGGCTTCCTGGAGGGCCAGTTCGGCATTGACGATCTGGTCCGGGGTCGGCTGGGGTGCGACCTCGAACAGGCTGTCGCCAACCTCGACCTCGTCGTTTTCCTCGACAAACATCCTGCTGATTACTCCGGCCAGATGCGATTTTACACCGATCTCCTTTTCCGGCTCAATCTCCCCTACAGCTACTGCTTTATCAATAATGTCACCCCGGGTAACATCTATCAGTTTATAGTTGCCGTCATTATCTGCTGATTTCCCGCGGAAGCCGAAGAAAACGATGGCGGCTATCAGTATCAATACTATTCCAATTGCGGTCACTTTTTTCATCATGTTTCTCCCACTTTCAATTATCTATTTCAAATAATGTACGAATATCGGGAAGCAAGGTTTCCCGCATTTATAAGACAGGCCTGTATCCTGAAGGTTACAGGAGATTGAGCGAAATATTCAAATTCAGTTTACTTTGTGATCAGTCCCGAATTTCTTCCAGTTTGAATCCACGGCGGGACATTTCCTCGACGAACAGGTCGGTCGGCACCGAGAGTTCCTGTGGCACAGCACCCTTTTTGGTGATTTTACCTTCAGCCAGCATCTGCGCAATTATGGCCGAGGGGAATCCGGTCGAACGCATCATGGCGGTGAGCTCGTTTTGTTCGTCGTAATAGTCGACCATACGATAGGTCAGGTGTTCTTTTTTACCCGCTTTTTCACCGCTCAGTTCGACCGACACCAGGGCGACATCACGGTTGTCACCATTCAAATAACTTTCGAGGATCTTGCCGGTCAGGTGGCGCGGGATGATCTTGACGCCGTCGATTTCAACCATCTGAGAGGAGCAGAAACCGAGGTCGATGATGGTCTTGAAAAGTTTCTGGTGGCCGGGATAGCGGATCGTCTTGTAGTCGAGATTTTTAACCCGGCCGTAGAAAGTCTGTGGCAGAGTCGAAGTCCCGCCCGAGGTCTGGAAAGCTTCAAGCTGGTCGAACGGTGCAGGAAACGAAAGCTGTTCAGTTTCGGTCAGAGGTTTGACTGTCTGTACTTTGCCATCGCGGATCACAACCGCGTCTTCGATATATTCATTAATCAAACCCTCGATCGAAAAAACCAGGCTGTAATTGAGGGGAGGTGTCGGATTCTGGGGCAGTCCCCCGACACGCAGGTGCACATCCTCGAGATTATCGAATTGCTTTGCGCCATGAGCGGTCAATACCTGCACCAGGCCGGGAGCAAGACCCGTATCGGGGATGACCGTGACACCTTTCGATTTGGCTTTTTCATTTAAACTGAGCTGTTGTTCCACGACTGCGTTGTTGCCTCCCAGGTCGACGAAATCAGCGCCCAGTTCGATCGCAAGCTGTGCCAGTTCGTAGTTGAACTGGTAGTGGATAGCAGATACTATTACTTTGCTGTTTTCGAGAGTTTCACGAGTACCCTTGAGATTTCTGACATCCACCCAGGTCGGTTTGATCTTGTCAGAACTAACGAATTCGGCCACTTTTTTGGCCTGGCTGATATCTATGTCGCAAACCAGAATCTTCTCTATCTTATCGTTACGGGCCAGGTCGAAGGCGATCGCCTTACCCATCATTCCGCTTCCTAAAAGTGCTACCTGCATATTACCTCCAGTTGTTGCCTTTCGAAGATAATCAAATCGGAAAGATTTTCAAAGCGCAGTTTTCAGGAAACAATGGATTCAGCAACCGTACTTTTCGGTAATTTTTTCGGAGGTCTCGGAATCGAGCTGGCCACTGATGTTGATTTCGTTGTCGTACTGAAATTTGCGGAGCGCGTCGTAAAGGTCGGGAGTTATCTCATTCGGATAAGTGTCGTGCTTAAAATAGTTCAGATTGCGAAGCCTCTGGGAAGCTCCCCTGACAGTGTCGGGGGGATCGAGGTGACCGAGGTAAAACGACATCATCAGCTCCCCGCCCAAGTCGACAAAGACCTGCTCTGTGCCGGCCGGGAGATCGGCCTCGATTTTGCCGGAACTGCCGGTGTTGCCGGTGATCTCTTGACCCTGTCCGGAAAAATTCACAGTGTAATCCTTGTTGGTCAAAAGCTCGCCGTTTTCGTTTTTCAATGTTACCGATAGCTGCTCGGTTTCGGCCAGTGTCGCCTGGATGCTGACCGGCCCGCTGTTTTTGCCTTTGGTGGGGACTTCAAGCTCCTCCCGGACCGGTATCCAGACCTCGTCACCGGGGCTTAAGAGATCCTTTTCGTTGCGCTTATCCTTGAGTGCCTGGTTGGGAGGATGATTATATATAGTATCAGGATCAGCAATGTTATGCTGGCGGGCGATTTTGCCCATCCAGTCACCTTCCCTTACGATATACAATTTATCCGGCATACATGAAATATATTCCACCGGGTTCACTCGTCAAGCTTTAAGTATAAAAGCGGGAATCAGTCGACTACAATGCGGGGAATTTCCTCCGGCAGGCGTACCAGCACCTCGTAATTTAAATAGCTGGTCATATCCGAAAATGATCCGACCGAGATATGCTGTTTTTTCTGGTTGCCGATGATCGTGACCTCATCGCCTACCTCAACCAGGGGAACATCGGTGACATCGATCATCATCATATTCATATTGACCCATCCGACCACCAGCACCCGTCGACCCCTCACGAGAACATAGCCCTTGTTTGACAGGGTGCGCGAGAAGCCGTGATAGTAACCGATCGGTACGCAGGCTATTTTCTGCTTGCGGATCGTCATATATGCAGTGCCGTAACCGACGAACTCGCCCGGTTTGACCTGCTTGATGTTCATGATACGGCTTTTCCAGCTGATGATCCTTCGCAATGGGTCCTTGCGACGCTGGTTATCGGCATCGCCATTGCGCTGGTAATAATGCATCTGAGTCTCCCGGCTGGGCCAGTAGCCGTAGTGGGCTATACCGAAACGAACCATATTCATGATCGTCTCCGGGTATGTCAGCGCGGCGGCTGATGCAGCGGTATGGCAGATACCGGTGTCGAGGCCCACCGAACGCAGAGTGGCTACCATGCGGTTGTATTCTTCGGTCTGGTTTTTGATACGAATATAGTTGCCTATACTTTCCGCACCTGCATAATGTGTGCAGGTTCCGATCACCTGGATGAAATCGTAGTTGGATTTGATTTTTTCCACCGCCTGGTCGAGATACTCGTCATACAGTCCGGTCCGGTTGAGGCCGGTTTCGAGCTCGAGATGAATTTTGGCCGGCTTTTGAAGTTTCTTGGCGGCGACAAGTGCGTCATCGAGTTCCTTGTTGGAAAAAACGAAAAAGGAGATGTTGTTCTCGATCGCCCACTCGATCACATCCGGAGTGGTCTCACCCATGATCATGATGTGGCTTTCCTGGGTCTTGACCTTATTGGCAACATAGGCCTCATAGGGGCTGTAAACCGAAAAATGACGCACTCCGCACTCTTCGGCAAGCGGAAGGAAAGTCTCGATCCCATGACCGTAGGCGTTGCCCTTGATGACTGATGAGAATATCGTGTTGCGACCGATGTATTTTTTTAGAAAGCGGATATTTTTTTTCAGGGCTCTGCGCGACAATTCAATTCTGGAGGTATGAAATGATTCATGTAATATTTTTTCAGATACTTCCATGACCACACCTCAACTTACCTGACTGTAATCGCTTCTATAATTTTTACGAAAATCTTCACGCCGGTTTCAATCAAATCATCCGGGAAATCATAGGTCGGATGATGAAGTGCGGGCTGATCCTTTCCAGCCCCGATTCCGAACAGTGCTCCTTTGTATTTGCCGGTAAAATGACCAAAATCCTCTGACCAGGGAAAAGGCGATGGCTGTTCGAATTTCTCGAGACCGAGCTCGTCGGCCGTCTCCAGGATGATTTTGACCGCTTGAGGATCGTTGACGGTAGCCGGGAAATGTTCATCCCAGCGGATCTTACATCCGAGCTGCCAGCTTTTGGCAACACCTTCGGCCAGGCTGGAGCATTTCTTTGTCAAGCGGCTCATGACTTCATCGGTATGGGCCCTCAGGGTTGCCATCACCTGGGCATAGCCGGGCGATGTGCCGAATGCGATTTCACCCAGCCGGGCATGAATAACCGTCACTTTAGAGGCCTCATGCAACGCCGTATGAAACTGGGGCACAGCGCTCAAGGCGTTGATCATCTGGGACACAGCCAGGGCTGGGCTTTTGCCGGCATGAGGTTCGGCGGCATGAGAGGTTTCTCCCAGCAGTTCGACGATCATACCGCTCGAGGCCGAGGCGAATGTGTCATGACGGTAGATCAGGCTGTTTTTCTTGAATCCGGGCAGGTTGTGAAGAGCGAACACGTAGTCCGGCTTGATCTGCTCGAACCTGGAATCGGCCAGCACCCGAGCCGCGCCTTTGCCGATTTCCTCGGCCGGCTGGTAAAACAGCACCACACTGCCTTTTTCTGGACGATTTCTGCTCAGCGCGCGGGCTACGCCGGCCAGAATCGTCATGTGGCCGTCATGACCGCATTTATGCGAGCAGTTATGTCTTTCGGATGCATAGGGAAGCTCGATCGATTCAGGGATCGGCAGGGCATCGAGATCCGCCCGCAAAAGCACCTGCGGACCGGGATTATTACCCTCGAATACAGCCGCCAGGCCGTAACCGCCAATGCCTCCGATTATCCGATCAGCGCCCTGGTTCTCGAGATATTCCGTTATCAGGCGAGAGGTCTGTTCCTCATGGTTGGAGGGTTCGGCCAGGCTATGAAGCCTGTGCCTGAGTTCGATCAAATCCCTGATATCGCTATCCTGCATAGTTCCGCCCCGTTTTTGTCAGCAAATCATCTCCTTATAATATATTCGACCGACCACGGACTAGATTGACAACAAGGGCACATTATATTCAAATATC
>WJMC01000155.1 GCA_014728145.1 Candidatus Zixiibacteriota bacterium
CCGAACTGTATCCGAATTTTCTGAAACGCGCACTTCAGGCAGATATAAGCCTGTATCTTATCAATGGGCGGATTTCTGACAGATCATTTCGCAAATATCAGGCTGTCAGAGAGTTGTTTGGTTATCTGCTGAAAAGCTTTATGCTCTTGATCATGCAGTCAGAAGACGATCTCGAGCGGATCGTCAGCCTCGGTGCTGACAGGCTGAAGTGCAGGACACTTCCTAATCTAAAATATGATCTGATTAAATCTCAGGTTGAGCAAATCGATCCAGGCCGAATCCGAGATAAGTACGGTATCTCCCCGGAAAAGAAAATCCTGACTGCAGGTTCAACCCGGGACGGGGAGGAACTTCGTATCGCGCGCGAGTATGTAAAATTCAATACTTCTCGTGATGACCTGCTTTTGGTAATCGCACCGCGTCATATCGAAAGGGCCCATGAAATAGAATCCTGCCTGAAGCAGGCCGGATTGACATATAAACTCCGCAGTCTTCTCAAGCAGGGCGAGGCAATCGATTCTGATGTCCTGATAGTGGATACGATCGGTGAGTTGACAGGATTTTATTCGATATCGAGCGCTGCCTTCGTTGGGGGGTCTCTGGTGCCAAAAGGGGGACAGAATCCGCTTGAACCGGTCGGTTTGGGAGTTCCCACCTGCTTCGGACCGCATATGGAAAACTTTCGGGAGATCAAAAAATCGCTTATAGAGATGAAACTTGCTTACCAGATATCAGAAGGCTCAGAAGTAACAGGTTTCTTTAAGTCCGCTTTGGATGGTACTGTTTCTCGGCCCGACCCGGAATTGCTGTTTAAAAAGTACGGTCGTTCGGCTGAGATTACGGCCGGGATAATCATGGGAGATCGTAATGGTTGAGAGGCAGGGGGGATTTTTTCAGGAGTATCTCAATCATCCTCGCTCACGCTGGTACTACAACCTGCTCTCGATTCTACTCTGGCCTTTTTCATTGATATTTCGAATCATTGTTTTTTTGCGGGCAACACTATATAAGATCGGCCTGCTTAAGGCCCAGAAGCTGTCTCACCCGGTAATTTCGATCGGTAACCTGACAACCGGGGGGACCGGCAAGACGCCGGTTGAAATGTATCTCATGGAAGTATGCGCTGAAATGAAGCTCAGGCCTCTCCTGTTGTCCCGCGGTTATGGTGCCGAAAACAGTGAACCGAAGGTTATAAGAACAAGCGATGATATGAAAGAGCTACCGGATGAATTGAAGATGATCCATCGAAATTTCCCCGATGTGGCCATCGCTTACTGCAGGGATCGCCTGAAAGCGTACCTGCTGGCATTGACTAAATTCGAGTTCGATCTGGTGCTTCTCGACGATGGATTCCAGCATATCCAGATCGAACGCGACCTCAATATAGTTGTGCTTGACTCGAAAGCTCCTTTCGGGTCAAAAAGACTGCTTCCGTCCGGCAACTTGCGCGAACCCAGGCGTTCATTGAAGCGAGCCGACCTGGTGCTGATTAATTTTAAATCCAGGGATAATTTCAATACTATAAAAGCTCTCAATAGAGTAATCGAAAGACCGCTTCTGGCCGGCAATTACCTGGTGAGTGAAATCATTTCGCTTCAAGATAGCGAGAGGATTGAAGTATCGAAATTATCTGGCAAAAAAGCGGGACTGCTAGCGGCAATTGGAAACCCCGCGAGCTTCATCGAGATTCTGAGCTCACTGGAAATCTCGATAGAAAAAAGCTTTCTGTTCCGGGACCATCACCGCTTCACAGTCGAGGATATGAGTATGATCGCTTCAGAGGCAGAAAGCGCTGGTTTGGAATGCCTGTTTACGACCGAAAAAGATGCCGTTAAAATCGAAAACATTTGCTTTATCAAGCCACCGGTGTATGTTATTAAGATAAAATTTCGTCTTGAGCATGGTGCCGACAGATTGACAGGGAGGATCAGAAGAATTGCCCCAGAGACCTCATAAGGTAGATTTCCTGGTAATCGGTTCCGGGATCGCCGGGCTGTCGTTTGCGCTCCGGATGGCTTCCCACGGCAAAGTCGCGGTGGTTACAAAGAAGAGCGACACCGAGAGCAACACTAACTATGCCCAGGGCGGTATCGCCTCGGTTATAAGCCGGGTCGATTCATTCGATAAACACATCGAAGATACGCTTCAATCGGGTGCCGGCTTGTGCCGGCCGGAAATTGTAAAACATGTCGTGCAATCCGGTCCGGATGCGATTAAGCGCTTGATCGAACTCGGTGTTGAGTTCAGCTACCTGGATGAATCCGAGAGCCTGAACGATTTGGATCTGGGGCGCGAGGGGGGACATTCGGAAGAACGTGTGGTCCATGCCGCCGACTACACCGGTCGCGAGATCGAAAGCACTCTTGTCAAAGCGGTCAAAACCAATCCAAATATCACGATTTTCGAAAACCATCTGGCAGTCGATCTGCTTTACCGGCGTGTGGGAGGACGCAAGCAATGTTGCGGCGCATGGGTGTACGACGTGCGCGTTTTGCAACTGTTCCGCGTGCTGGCCGGAATAACACTTCTGGCCACCGGCGGAAGCGGGCAGGTCTACCTGCATACAACCAATCCCCGCATTGCCACCGGAGATGGTATCGCCATGGCGTACAGAGCGGGTGCTCGTGTGGCCAACCTGGAGTTTATGCAGTTTCATCCAACCGCACTGTTTCATCCGGAAGGCGAAGCATTTTTGATTTCCGAGGCGGTGCGTGGCGAGGGGGGCCGGCTCCGGCTCCGTAATGGTCGGCGTTTTATGCCGGATTATCATCGGCGCGCCGAACTGGCAACCCGTGATGTTGTCGCACGGGCGATCGACCGTGAGATCAAGCTCTCCGGCCAGTCCTGCGTATATCTCGACTTAACCCACCTGAAGGACTCGTTTCTGCGCCAGAGGTTTCCAAATATATACAGCCGATTGAAAAATCTCGGTATTGATATCGCCACTGACTGGATACCGGTTGTCCCGGCCGCTCACTATATGTGTGGCGGAGTGGTCTCCGACCGCTATGGTCGTACCAGCCTCGATAATCTCTATGCCGTCGGTGAGGTAGCGCATACGGGGATGCATGGTGGCAATCGTCTGGCCTCGAATTCACTTTTAGAGGCAGTTGTGTTTGCCGAGTTCGCGGCCAAAGCGGCGGCGCGTGATAAGCACGCGCTCGAAAACGGGATGGATATTTCTTCGGAGTTCGATCGCCTGATGGAGGGCAAAAAGCCGGTACCAGAAGAGGAAAATATTTTGCTTTCGCACGCACAGCTGGATATCAAACAGATCATGTGGAACTACGTCGGGGTTGTGCGTTCCGACAAACGCTTAAGCTGGGCAAAACGCAGGCTGGCGATCATTAAAAACGATGTGGCTGAGTTGTGGGAGAACTTTCCGCTATCGTACGATCTGGTTGAACTGCGCAATTTGGCGACGACGGCAGAATTGATCGTACACTGTGCGGTCAAACGCAAAGAATCACGCGGACTTCACTATAATCTCGACTACCCTGAAAGAGATGACTTGACCTGGAAAAAAGACACCGTTATTGAAAAGAACTTTGAACTATGATGGAAGAAATTCTGATACTCGATTTTGGTTCGCAGTATACCCAGTTAATCGCACGACGAATTCGTGAGTTGAATGTCTACTGCGAGATCGTTCCTTACAACTATCCTGTCGAGCAGGCTCGCAGGAAAAACCTGCGCGGTATCGTGCTGTCCGGCGGTCCCGCTTCTGTTCTGAGCGAGGATGCTTACATCTGCGACCGCGGTTATTTGGACCTCAATCTCCCGATTCTGGGGATCTGCTATGGATTGCAGTTGATCGGAAAGCTGATGGGCGGTCATCTGGAGCGGGCTCGTTCGCGTGAGTACGGCCCGGCAAAGCTTTTCAGCGAGTCAAAATCAGCGCTTTTCAAAGATGTCGTCAGCGAATCGCGAATCTGGATGAGCCATGGGGACAGCCTCGAAAAACTGCCTCCGGGATTTGAAAACATAGGGCGCTCAAACAAGATCGAACATGCGGCCATTGCGGATGAGAACCGCAAAATCTACGGATTGCAGTTTCATCCCGAGGTCTATCATACCGAGATGGGCAAGATCATCCTGCGCAATTTCCTGTACGAGATTTGCGGGGCGGTGGGCGACTGGACGATGGAGACGTTTATCGAGGATACGATCACCCGCATACGCTCGGAAGTCGATGGTGAGAAAGTGCTGTGCGCGATCTCGGGCGGTGTCGATTCGGCGGTTTGCGCCCTGCTTTTATCACGGGCGATCGGGGCCAGCCTGGTATCGCTGTTTGTCAACAACGGACTCTTACGCAAAGACGAGGAAAGTCGTGTGATCAAAGCCCTTGCCGACTTAGAAGTAAATGTACAGTCCGTAGACGCATCGGAGAAATTTCTATCCAGGCTGGAAGGTGTGGTCGACCCCGAGCAAAAACGTAAAATTATCGGTAATACATTCATAGAAGTGTTCGAGCAGGAATCTAAACAACTGGGTCAGATAAAGTACCTGGCGCAGGGGACACTTTACCCGGATGTGATCGA
>WJMC01000156.1 GCA_014728145.1 Candidatus Zixiibacteriota bacterium
AAAGAAGCCGGGACATATGTCTGCAAGCAATGTGGAGCGGAGCTGTACAGGTCCGTGGACAAGTTCGATTCGGGCTGTGGATGGCCGAGCTTTGATGATGAGGTTGCTGGTGCTGTTAAGAGAACTGTTGACGCTGATGGCGTTCGTACTGAAATCACCTGCGCAAGTTGCGGTGGTCATCTCGGGCATGTATTCGAAGGTGAAGGTTTTACCGCGAAAAACGTCAGGCATTGCGTTAATTCGATCTCTCTGGATTTCATCCCGGCATCGAAAACCACAAAGATTTCTGATGTCACCCTGGATACTGCATATTTCGCCGGCGGATGTTTCTGGGGAGTGGAGTATTACCTGGAGAAAGCCGAGGGGGTGAGCGATGTCCGTTCCGGCTATATGGGTGGAAGCAGGGAAGATCCCTCATATGAGGATGTCAGCTACAAAAACACGGGACACGCCGAGACTGTCGAAGTTGTGTTTGATCCGACCAGGACCGATTTCGAGACTCTGGCCAGGTTGTTTTTCGAGATCCATGACCCCACTCAGGTAGATAGACAGGGACCCGATATAGGCGATCAGTATCGTTCGGAGATATTTTACACGGACGATTCGCAGAAGCTGACAGCCGAGAAATTGATCCAGATACTCGAAGATAAGGGTTATAAAATCGCGACTAAACTGACAATGGCAGATACTTTCTGGCCCGCCGAGGATTATCATCAGGACTACTATGACAAAAGCGGAAAGAAGCCGTACTGCCATGGATATGAAAAGCGATTCTAATCAGTTCATGAGCGAGTTGAATCTGCGAAACCGGTGAGGCTGTTCCCGCATGAAAGAACCGACCTCTTGAGAGTTTTGTATAATATGGTTTGTTATCGTGAAAAACTCAGTGAGGTCGTTACAAGTAACTTAAGCTCACAGGGATTTTTGCGGAAAATTAAGATTCTTTAAGCATGCCCGGGAAATGGGAATATTATCCAGGGTTTGCCGTTATTTTGTGTTTCCAGAATTTGCTTCTATATCTGGTAACAAGGCTGTGAATATCCAGGAGAGGCGGGACCTGATCAATAACAAGCTCTGCCGGCTAAATGACCCTCTTGGAATTCCACTGAAAAATGAAAAAATATTTTTACTCGCGGAAATGTTTCTTCTTGGACAAATACGCCTGACATGGTTTCTTAAATTATACCACGGGATCATAGTGTCGCATGAAGGCGGTCGCAACGTATTACTCAAAAACAGAATGAATCGTGTGACGAGAAATGATAAAAAACGTAAGATTAATCTTATCGCTATGTAAAGCAGATTTTCAGCCATCACACTTTTGTTCAAATTAACTGGATAGTACCTGCGAAGTTCAGCAATGGATGATAACACGATTTGATCATTCTCAACCTCATTTAATCTCAACAAAAGGAGTTAAAATGAATCATGAAGCAATGCATCCGGAGACCCTTGTAATGAAGTTCATCCTCGCTAAATGGATCAGCAAACCGATCCATGTTGTCGCGACTCTTAAAATTCCGGATATTCTGGCTGAGGGCGACAAAAGCATCGCTGACCTTTCCGAAATTACGAACACCCATAAAGACTCACTATACCGCATCATGAGGGCGCTTTCATCAGTCGGTATTTTTACTGAGACAGAAAACCGTACCTTCGCGAACACACCGCTGAGTGAATGTCTCACGGCCGATCGTTTAAGATCTACCGCCCTGATGTTTCATTCCTGGTGGCATGATAAAATGTGGGATAATCTCCTGCACACGGTCAGGACAGGGGCACCGTCGTTCGAGCATATATTCGGTATGCCGGCCTTCGACTGGTTTGAGAAAAATCCGGGTGAAGCTGAGTTGTTTCATGATGCCAACAACTACAAAGCCGCCAGCTCGCACCGGGTTATTGCAGATGAGTATGACTTTGGAGGAGCTAACACGGTTATCGATATTGGCGGGGGATTTGGGGGTCTGATAATAGAGATCCTGAAAGCCAATCCGGCTATTCATGGAATTGTGGCCGACCTGCCCGGTGTGGTCTCACAAGTTGGCGAAACCATAAAAAAGCACAATCTCGAAGACCGGATGTCAGCGGTAGAGTGTGACTTCTTCGAAAAGGTACCAGCAGGAAAAGATATTTATCTCCTTTCTCATGTCCTTCATGACTGGCCTGATGACAGGTGTGCGACGATCCTGGGAAATTGCCGGCAGGCCATGAATTCCGAAAGCCGCCTCATAATAGCGGAAATGATAGTCCCCCCGGACAACTCGTTCTCTATATCCAAACTGCTGGACATCGAAGTGCTCCTGATGGGCGCTGGAAAGGAGAGAAGCGAGGAGGAATTCGGGTATCTGATAGACAGTGCGGGGCTGACGCTCGCGCGAGTTATCAATACCAAAGAAAACATTTCAATGATTGAATGTCTCCGCGCATAATTAAGTCCGGTACCAAAAACGATTATACTCGAAGCTTACTTCTCACCCTTTAGAAGTCTCATCGAATTCAAAATCACGAGAAGTGATGTACCCATATCAGCCACAACAGCCATCCACATATTGGCCAAACCAAGCCCTGCCAGGATCATGAACACGAACTTGGTCGCCAGAGCGAAGATGATATTGAACTTGATTATCGCGATTGAATGTCGTGCCAGCCTGCCCAGTTTCGGCAAAAGCGAAAGCCTGTCACCGATTACAGCAACATCAGCCGCCTCGATAGCCACATCGGAACCACCCGTGCCCATGGCAATACCGACATCGGCAGTCGCCAAAGCAGGCGCGTCATTGATACCATCACCGACCATCGCAGAAACACCGTACATGGAAGAATACTCCGATACTATCCGGTTCTTGTCGGCCGGTAACAGCTCGCTGTGGATATCATCGATTCCGAGCTCTCGGCCGACTGCACGGGCGGTATCCCGGTTGTCACCGGTCAGCATCACCAGGCGCAGGTTACCTGCCCCGCGGAGCTCATCCATAGCAGATACGGTATCGGATTTCACACGGTCGGCCAGTCCCAGCGCACCTATCAGACGGTTGCCTTTTGACAACAGCACCAGTGAACGTCCCTGCTTCTCAAGTTCGATGACTTTCCGATGCAGTTTCTGGTCGCAAATCTCGTGATCGTGGAAGAAACGATGGCTCCCCAGTCGATATATCTCGCCTCCGATTTCAGCCCGTGCGCCCTCGCCCGGAAAGGCGGTGAAGTTCGAGGTCGGAAGTATCTCTGCCTTTTCAGTCCGGGCATGGTTGAGAATCGCCGAGGCGATTGGGTGTTCAGAATTTTTTTCGATCGAGGCCGCCAGGCTGAGAACCATATCGCGGTTGAAGTTTTCGAGCGCGACTATATCTGTCACCGCGAACTTCCCCTCGGTCAGGGTGCCGGTTTTGTCGAACAACACAGCTTTTAAATCGGCCAGTTTCTCAAGGAAAACTCCACCCTTGACCAAAACGCCGTCACGAGCCCCGCGAGTGAGAGCGCACAGAACCGCCACCGGGGTGGAGATCACCAGCGCGCAGGGACAGGATATTACCAGAAACACCAGCGCCCGATAGAACCAGGTCGCGAACTCTTCCCCGAAAAACAGGGGCGGAAGTAAAGCCACAAGAAACGCTATCGCGACAACGATCGGCGTATATATTCGCGCGAAACGATCAACCAAATTGGCCAGCCGTGCCTTGCGCGCGCTCGCCTCACGAACCATACGGATGATCCGGGCTAAAGTCGAATTTTCATATTTCTTGTCTACCCGGCAACGCAAAAACCCATCGCTGTTAATCGCGCCGCTCAGCAGTTCGTCACCCTCGCTCATACTGACCGGCTGAGCCTCGCCGGTTAGAGAAGACTGGTCGATGAAGGCTTTGCCCTCGATGATTTCACAGTCGACCGGCGCCGTCATACCCGGTTTGAGATGGATGATGTCCCCGACTCTGAGCTGATCGAGAGTGACTTTTTCGACTTTTCCGGAAGATTCTCGTTCCACTTTTTTAGGCAGTTTATCTGTCAGACTCTCGAAAGCCGACTGGGCTCGTCCGACCGAACGAGCCTCCAGATAATTGGCGACAGAAAACAGCACTATCACCGCCGCCGCCTCAGACCATTCGCCCAGCACAATCGCCCCCGAAGCCGCGATGCTCATCAGCAGATTCATATCGGCAGACAGATTCTTCAAAGAATAAAACGCCGAACGGAAAATGAATACTCCGCCTGTAACTATCGCCATCAATGACGACGCAAACTGTAAGTATTGAGAAAAAGCGAGCATGCGAAACGCAAAGTGAAGAAGCAGAAACAGAACCGAAACAGCCAGAAGTTTTTCCTTAAGGCTTAATCCGGACTCGCTTGAATCTGCTTGTGACAGGTCATCATCCACCGGAACAGCTCTGTAACCCAGCCCGCCGATAATATCGATCAACTTCTCGCGGTCGGTCCCGGGATCCTCAGTTACAATCTCCGCCCGGGAAGAAGTGAAATCCAAACGGCAGTTCTCAACATCGTCCAGGCTGTTAATACTTCTTTCCAGTTTGGCGGCACAGTCCGGACAATCCAAATCCAGTATCTTTAAATTTACTGTATCTCTCATCATGTTTCTTCTTCGACATGTTCACACCCGATCGCGATCAGCCGGCGCACATGATCATCATCCAGGCTGTAAAAGATATTGCGTCCCTGGCGGCGATTCCTGACCAATCTCAAACCGCGCAGTATCCGCAGGCTGTGGCTGACAGCAGATTCGCTCAACCCGAGCTGACCGGCAATTTTACAAACCGGCAGTTCACTATCCTGCAGTAACATACAGATTCGGAGCTTGGAAGTATCCCCCAACACACGAAAAGTCTCCGCCAGCCGAATCGCTACCTTTGAATTACCCCTGTCTGATCGTAAATCGGTTTTCATTTCATTCTCGTTAATAGACATATATCTATTATACATGAATATATGATCAAATGTTCATATTTTATAGAAAAATTAATCTTGATCGAAAGCATCCTGAATGTTATACTTCTGTTAACAACCGTGGAAGCCCCCCGTTTGAGTTTTTGAAAAGGTAATATTTGCAAACCAGCCCTCTATAAATATATCAAGGAGGTTGCCGTGCAAAAAGGCGAACGCATAGAGACGGCTACCCTCAGGCTCCTCGATGATCTGGCAAATCGTTTTGCCGGCGAGTCGGCCTCGTATCGATCATATTCGCGCTATGACAAATCACGACCGGAGTACCGTCATTACCTGGTACCCTCGACATTTATTGGCCGGATCAACGGTTACGATACGACCATCCAGGTTCACCGGCGCCGTCTAAAACCGGGACAATGTTCGCTTCTGGTCAAGGTCCATGTCCCCTCGAACATCGATATCTCGATTAAGCACGAGCATATCGATGAAAAAGTACGCAGATTTTTCGGTCTCTCCAACGAGTTCCAGACCGGCGACAAATACTTTGACGACAGCTATCTTTTGAGAATCGGTTCACGAGTTGACCAGATGCTTCTTAAAGATCCGGACTTCCGTGAAACCGTATGCAAACTCGAGCCCTTCCGTTTTCTGAACATCAACTGCAATGAAATCTCAATTTGCCGCAACATGACTTCCGTTGCAGACCTCGAATTCATCCAGATCGAACCGATCCTGACCAGCCTGGGAGATATCGCGCGCAGGATATGCAAGTCCTGACGAGTTAACGCTTACGACATTTTATTGACAAATCACACGCAATAGGCTAACATCAGACTAATATCCGCAGTCAATTTATTTGAGGAGGCATGGATGCGCATTTTAAGCAGATTCATAGTATCAATTGTTTCACTTCTGATTCTGATGTCCGCTGGCTTATCCGCGGAAATCGGTGATATCATCAACAGTAATCCGACACCCGGGCAGTTCCCGACCGGATTGACCTCGGATGGGAAATATTTATATACTGTCG